>JAITXR010000132.1 GCA_031284665.1 Paludibacter sp. | reverse complement strand
AAAAAAAAATAGAAAATCACGTGGAAAAAGAAAGTGCTGTATTATTGATATTTACCGGAGGAACGATAAGTATGTCGGAAGACCTTTCGACAGGTGCATTGCGCCCTATCGACTTTGCAAAGTTGCAGGATTTGATACCCGAACTGAAAAAAACCGGCATAGAAATCACAAGTATTCCCTTTATTCCTCTTATCGATTCCTCGGATGTGCAACCCGAAAATTGGGAGAAAATTGCAAATATTATCGAAAAAAATTATAATCTTTATGATGGCTTTGTGGTTTTGCACGGCACTGATACTATGGCTTATAGTGCTTCGGCACTGAGTTTTATGCTCGAAAATCTTGCTAAGCCTGTGATTTTTACCGGCTCGCAGTTGCCAATAGGAGTGCTGCGCTCGGATGCAAAAGAAAATCTGCTTACGGCTATCGAAATTGCATCGGCATCGGAAAACGGAATGGCGATTGTTCCCGAAGTTTGCATATTTTTTGAAGATACACTTTTCAGAGGCAATCGCACTGTGAAAAAGAATGCCGAACATTTTAATGCCTTTAATTCATACAATTATCCGCCGCTGGCAAAAGCCGGAGTGCATATAAAATATTTTCGCTCAAACATTCATTATCCTGAGCCGAATGCTAAATTGCGAGTTCATACGCAGTTGGATACAAATGTGGCAATTCTCAAACTTTTCCCCGGCATTACGCAAGCTACCGTTCATGCAATTCTGACTATTCCGGGCATTAAAGCCGTAATTCTCGAAACTTTTGGTGTGGGCAATGCGCTGCAACGCAAATGGTTTTCGAGCGAATTGAAAGCCGCTGCCGACGCGGGGATTTTACTCGTCAACAAAACTCAATGCCACACAGGAACGGTGGAAATGGGACGTTACGAAACAAGTCTAAACCTTGTAAGCGCGGGCGTAGTGAGCGGTGGCGACTGCACGATAGAGGCACTTATCGCCAAACTTATGTATCTGTTTGGTGAATATTCTTCGCTCGACGATATTAAATATAAGTTGGGAAAAAGTATTTGCGGCGAACAAAGTTAGAATTTTACCATAAAACCAATTCCCAAAATTTCCTTAAACTGAACTTTTGAAACAGTAACAGGCTTGCCTTCTGCGTCAATTTCGGGTGTTATGCCGTCGGCTTGAAATTTGTTAAAGCGCACGTCGGCATCGTAAATGAGTTGCGTGTTGATATTTATGGAAATATATTTATTAACTTTTAGCCCAATCAGAGTTTCCCAGTTAACGTCCACGTTTTGAGGGTCTTTCAGGTAATTTGAAAATAAATCGAGTTTGGTAGTGAACGACACGTTTTTCAGAAATTCGCCCTTAAAATCGTTTTTTGAGAAAATAGCGCGTGCATATCCACCAAATTCCGATTTTGTATGTTTGTCAATATCAACGCCATAAGCACCAATATGCGACAAACTGTCGTTCATCACAAAAGTAAATTTTCCTGTAGCCGGAGCCAAAAACACATTGAAATACGAGTGTGGTTGATAGTTAATACCCACAGCACCAAGTAAATAGGCAGGTGAGAAAAACTCGGAAATTTTGCTACGGTCGGTCGCACTCGTATAGTTGTAGCCGTTAGCAAACTGAGTTTTGAAATTTAACAAAGCGGCATAATATAAACTTTTATACATTCTTTGCCCGAATTTAGATGTCAAATCAATTTTATCGTCGGTTTTACGCAGCCCCATCGATTTTTGTTGCAGTAAGCCGTAGCCCAAATCGAGCGAATTGTCCCAAGTCATCGACCGACTTTTGTAATTGGCAAAGGCACTGAACATTCCATTTACCGCCACCGAACTTTCGCCACCTGCCGCCCAATTTAATAATGCGGTTTGCGATAAATTGACGCTTGTTAATCCACCTGTTTTCCACGATTTTACGCTGTCGGTTTCGAGAGTTTTCAATCCTTTTTCCAAATCGGTAATTTGTGCTGATAACGTAATGTTGATTGTCAGCAAAGTGAAGATTAATGTTAATTTTTTCATTGCTTTAATTCTTTTTAAGTTAAGTAAATAATGTAAAATGTATAATGTAAAATGTTCCCGATAGCTATCGGGAGTAAAATGAAAAACTACTAATTAATGGACGAAAGGGCGAAGGCTCGAAAGGACGAAAAAAACTATTAATCCGGAAACTACTCAAACTATTCAAACTACTCAAACTGTTCAAACCATTTAAACCATTCAAACTTTCTCCAAATAATCAATTTCAATTCCGGCACGTTCGAGCAGTTCCACGCCGTCCATAATTCGATATTTTTCGCCATACACCACGCGCTTAATACCTGCCTGAATTATTAATTTTGCACATTCCATACGAGGCGAGGCGGTAACGTAAAGCGTGGAATTTTCGCTGCTGTTGTTTGAGCGTGCCACTTTTGTAATTGCGTTTGCCTCAGCGTGTAAAACGTAGGGTTTCGACATATTGTTTTCGTCCTCGCAATTATTTTCAAAGCCCGATGGCGTACCGTTGTAGCCGTCGGAAATTATCATTTTGTTTTTCACGAGCAAAGCACCCACTTTGCGCCGTTCGCAATATGAGTTTTCAGCCCAAATTCGTGCCATCCGCATATAGCGAAGGTCTAATAATTGTTGTTTGTCTGTATTATTTGATTCCATAAAATATTCCAAATTCTATACCTATATTCCAAAGATTTCTACTAATTTGCGTATATAAGATTTTTCCAGCATTCACATCTACATATTGAGCGTCATCCTTAAAAGATTCGCTTAGTGCATATCTAAATGTAGGAATGGCGCGTAAAGTAAATTTATTTGATAATTTATATTCAAGCCCCAAACCAATAATGGATGAAATATTTGCTTTATTCACAAAATCATCATTCAATTCTGTTTGAATCAATAAATAAGGAGAATCTTTGGTTAACCATTCTCTATTATGGCTTTGTAAAAAGTTTGCAGCAATACCTATCGTTGCCAAATAGTTTAATCTTCTTTTCCCAAAATGGAAATTTGCTTTCAACGGAATATCAATATAATTTAAGGTATAAAGCCATCTTCCTGTGCTTATCCAGCCACCGAATTGGTCGTGTAGGCTGATATTCGGATTGCTTGTATATCCTTTATTGGAAAAAAACAAACCTGTTTCCAACCCAAACAGAGAAGAAAAATTATAGTTGAGACTAATGCCTGTAGTAAAACTAAGTTTTTCCATATCTTCTGTATTTAAATAACTTATTATGTTCGAGGCGCCATCAACGTTTTTTTCGGCAGATAATGTTCTATACGCATAATCCGGCGAAAAACTTGCGCCAATTTGCCATCGGTGAAAATCGTTTTGCCCAAAAATATTTATGGACAAAAACAAAATTGACACAAGAAGTAAATTTTTTTTCATTAGTTTGATTTGTTATTGTTTGTTGTATATAGCAGGGCTACTTATTTTACATAAAATTTTGTCGGCAAAGACGTGTAAAAATGGGTTGTTAGTATTATCAGGCAAAAAC
>JAITXR010000089.1 GCA_031284665.1 Paludibacter sp. | reverse complement strand
TTCGGAACAGACAAACAGATGTTGGCTCTATTTGCTTTGTCGGACGAAATTAAAGAATCGGCACGGCAAGCGCTTGAACAATGGCAAGTCGCAGGAATAGAAGTGATTATGGCAACCGGTGATAACGAAGCTTCGGCGAAGGAAATTGCTCGGCAAGTGGGAATAAAATCATATATTGCGCAGGCTTTGCCGGAGGACAAACTGCGTTTTATCCAAGAGAAACAACAAGCGGGAAAAATAGTTGCAATGGTGGGTGATGGCATCAACGACAGCGCTGCTTTGGCACAGGCAAACGTCAGTATTGCAATGGGTAAAGGCAGCGATATTGCGATTGAAACCGCATCTGTTACCATCGTTTCCGGCGATTTGCGTAAGATAGATGTCGCCATTCAATTATCAAAAAATACGATGGCAACAATCCGGCAGAATTTGTTTTGGGCATTTATTTATAATCTGCTGGGCATTCCCATTGCCGCCGGAATATTGTATCCTGTTAACGGTTTTTTGCTAAACCCGATGATTGCGGGCGCGGCTATGGCTTTGAGCAGTGTGAGCGTAGTGCTTAATAGTTTGCGTTTCAATGGGTTGAAGTTTCGTTCCCGATAGTTTGGCGAGTTGGGTGAGGTGCAAAAAAAAAGGGATAAGCCGACTGTATCGCACCGCTACAACCTGCTACCCTTGCTGCGGTCAAGCCCTGGGGGAGTTTGCAGGGAGCTGATCGTACAGAACTTATCCCGGCTGCAAAAGTACTATTTTTTGATTAAATAGCAAACTTTACGCTTATTTTTTTTCAAAAATATTATTCAAAAAAGTAAACTAAATTGTCGATACAGGCATATTGTGGCGTATTTACTACGCCAACACTCTTGTCGGTGGAGTCGAAAGTAAAGCCGATTTTGTTAATTTTACCCAACGATGTTAAATCCACAAAAGTCCAATCGCTGCAAATAAAACTTTTTCCGTTTCTGAAGTCGGCTAAATAAAATTCCACATCGCCTGTTTTATTACCAGCAACATTGTAGCCTGTAATAATGATTTTAAACCAGTCGTTGGCAATAAATTTTTTGGCAAAACCGTCGCCGTTTTTTATTGACAATGCGGCATAAGTGGCGTTATTTACCCACAAACCTTTGAATTTATAACTCTCACCGGTGGGCAGTTTGCAAAAAGGATGTTCGTAAGCCGCACCTTCGTACCAGCCGTCGTAAACTATTCCAAATTTTTCCGAGGCATCTGCTCCGCCATTACCGTAAACGCTGTATTGATTTCCCCAGCCTTCGGTGGTTTTGTCCGTATTGTTCGACACGGCAAAGCCCGACCACGAAAAATAAACAGGGTCAAGATAATTGTAAAAATCTACATCGCTTAAAATTAGCCCGTTAGGGAAAGTGTTTTGCCAGCCGTTTTCGTTTAATTCTACAGTTTCAAACGAAATGCGTTGTATTTCTTTTGTTACTTCTACTTCTTTTTCGCACGAAGTAAGAACGATTGCGCCAAGAATGGCGATAAAAACATAATTGATTTTTTTCATATAACATATAATTTTTGATTGGTTAATAAATACTTTCCAAAAAAACACATTATTCGTTATACTCCGACAAAATTGATTGCATAGCGTTTTGCCGCAATTCAATTTACATTTCATAAAATAAAATCCGAAAAGATAAAAATGCAGTTTATCTTCCCGCGCCTTACTATCCCGAAAGCAACGAAAAATGTAATGACTTTGGCAGGTCTTCTGGCTTGTTCCATTTTCGTTGAACGCCTTCCCAAACTTTTCGGTTCAGTGGCAAAGAGTATTCAAATTATCAATCTGTAAAACGATTGAAAGGAACTGACAGCGGCGGGTACCACACAGGATTTTAACCTGTTTCCCTTTTATTGAGAAACAAAAGAATTGCTCTCAATACCAAAATCAGGGACAAAATTATATATTATTTTTGAAACTTTATCACAAAAAAGCAGTTTTTTTTTGTCTGAACGCGATTTTTTAAAAAGTTTGAGTGGTTTGAGGAGTTTGAAAAGTTTGAGGAGTTTGAATAGTTTGAGAGGTTTGAACGGTTTGAGTGTTTGAGAGGTTTGAATAGTTTGAGTGGTTTGAAAAGTTTGGAGTTTTACCTAATTAGTAGTCTTTTCATTAACCATTTATCATTAACCATTAATCATTATTTCTGGCTTACCGCTCTTCATTCCTAAATTTCTTCATTTCTTAATTGGCACAACTTGTCCCGACGTGTCGGGATTGTTAATTGGCACATTAATCACTTATCACTAATCGTTAATCACTTAATTTTACTTTGTTTGAATAGTGAGATGTGGCATTGTGCTAAGTTCAAAAGTTTTGAAGTCGTAAAAGCGAAAAAATGCGTCGATGGAAATGGTTTTAAGCAACATAATGGAGTATTTCCGAAAGCGCAGTGGTATGTTTTGCGAAAAAACACTGATTTTGCTTGCCTTTATGGTTTTATTTTGTCCTATTTTGTACGATAAAGCCCATAATTCTTTTTCGTAAATGTCGTGTTTTACTCTGCTGTCTATTTGATTATTATTTTTCAAATGTTCGGCAATATCAGTCGGCAGTTTTAATTGTTGCGTATAATATTGTAATTGAGATAGCATAAAATCAACAATATACGAACAACCGAGAGCAGTTGCATTGCGATAAAAATATTCCCATTCAAAATTTTCACTTTCGTTAATCAACAGAGCAAAATCTATCATCCACGAGTTGTCGTCGTTATGCCCATCGCGGTTTACGTAGCGATTATTATACCCATTTACCGCTATCATTAATAAGAGGTCTTCCGGTCGAGGAATCATTACTTTTGCGCCAAAAGCGTGTACTTCGTTCGCATTTTCGAGCATTAAGTCTATAACTTTTGCCTGATGATTATTGTCGTCGTGCAGTGAACGGTGGATGTCGATTGACATACGGTCGTTTACCAAATCGGTAGAGTGGGGGACAAAATAGTTAAAATCGCTGTTGTTTTTTTTCTTAAAACCATTTGCAATAGCAATATCAATGCTTTGACGATAGTATTTATCCGGCACTAAAAAATCGACATCCCACATACAGCGTGGAGTTTGATTAAAGTAGTAACGCATTGCAATTCCTTTCATTAGCAGAATTGGAATATTGTTTTCGTTAAGTATAACAGCGATTTTCTTAAATCCGGAAATCAGGTCAAGATTTTTGAAGTGAAAAAAGCGAATTATGCCTTTTAACCGTACTATATGCTGACTTGGATAATGT
>JAITXR010000004.1 GCA_031284665.1 Paludibacter sp. | reverse complement strand
AGATATTCTGCCTGAAAGGCAGGACTTTAGTAATGAATAACAGCGTTTTGTTCTGCCTTACAGGCAGATTGTATGTTTTGGCATTTTCCGCATGTCGCACTTTGTTTGACCTGCGGTTATGAAAATTTCGCCCTTCGGGCGGTGCTTTAGACAACATATCCGTTATTCATATAAAAAAACATATTTATATAAACTCTATCATTTTTAATATATATGATATACAGCATTATACAAAAATAAATTTTTTCGTGTCTGTGCGTTCAAAATAATATTCAAAAAGTGGAAAGGGAAAAAATGCGGATGCAAAAGATAAAAACGAGGTGTTTTTTTAGCATTTTTTTCTGTGGTTGCAAGCATTCAAATTTTTCCACTTTTTTCGTTTTGCAAAGGTAATATAAATTATATTTATCCACCAAATAATAGTTGATAAATTTTTTATTTTTTTTGTTTCTTCAAAAATACCTTTATTTTTTCAATAATTTTAACGTAGTATTCCACTCTGAAAAGTGTAGCATCTCTGGCGGCTTTGTAGGTCAAAAAAATTCCGATTGGCAGCAGCACAGCCGAACTCAACCACATTCCTTCGAACGGTGTCCAAAGTCCTTCGCGAGCCATTTTAATGCCGGTATTGTTAATAATATAATAAATAATAAACATCATTACCGATATTACCACAGGCATTCCAAGCCCACCTTTGCGGATAATTGCGCCGAGCGGTGCGCCGATAAAAAAGAAAATCAAGCAGGCAAACGAGAGTGTAAATTTCTGATGCCATTCAATCTGATGCCTTCGCAGGTAGTTTTGCGACTCGGATAGCGAAAGTTTGTTGTATTCAATGTTGTTTTTCATTTCGCGGGCTTTTTGGAGCGCAAAAGTTATTGCTGTTTCCATATTGCTCTGGTCGAGAGATAGAAAAGAGGAATCGCTGCTGAACGCCAAAATCCTTTCGGCATCAGTGTTTGTGATGCTATCGGGGGCGTATTGTTTTTCTAAATATCTGCTGTTCAGCATATCGCGACATAAGTCGGATTGCCGATTGTTGAAAGTGCTTTGCAGTGAATCGATTGTGTGCGAAAGTTGATTTACGTTTTTACTCAAATGAGTGTCCGACACTATTGACTCGTCGTAACGTTGAAATTCAGAATCGAAATCGAGCAAAATTTCTTTGTTAGCGAAAATTTCGCGGCGATATGGAATATTTTGTGTGTTACGATAGTTTTGCTGATTGTTAAAATTCTCGAAACTTTCGCCATTATAGAGCGACAGAAGTAGAAATTTTTTGTCGTCAGTAACTTGTATTCTGCCCGAATCGGCAACAGTAACGGTGGCATTATTAAATCCTTTTGAAAAATCGTAAATAAAAAGGTCGCATAGCAATCCGTTGTTTTTTTCGCGAACATATATATTTACTCCGCCAATTCCGGTGTAAAATTCGCCCGAAGGGACATCCAATTCCGGCGATTTTTGTTTGAGCGAAATAATCAGAGTAAACAGTTTTGCTTGCGTGTGCGGCAGTATGTTGTTCGAAAAATAATATGCGCCGGTGCTAATTAAAGTTACAAAAATCACGAGCGGCAGCATAATGCGAAAAAGCGAAACGCCCGACGATTTCATTGCCGTAAGTTCAAAATTTTCGCCCATATTACCAAAACTCATTAGCGAGGCGAGCAAAATTGCCAGCGGAAGTGCCATCGGAACACAATACGCTGTGGCATAGAGAAAAAATTCGGCTATTACTCCAATTCCAATGCCTTTACCTACAAGGTCGTCGAAGTGTTTCCACAGGAATTGCATAAGCAGAATAAAGACGCAAATCACAAATGTCATGATTAATAAGCCAATAAATCGCTTTATAAGATATGCGTCAATGCGTTTTAGAATCTTCATTTTTTATTATTTGTGCAAAAATAATAATTTTTTTTCAAAAAAAGTTTGTAAAACAAAAAAAAAGTATTACATTTGCAGCCGCTTTCAGAACAACGATATTGGCCCCGTGGCTCAACTGTATAGAGTATCTGACTACGGATCAGAAGGTTGTGGGTTAGAATCCCGCCGGGGTCACTAAAAAAGAAACTTCTCAAATTTGGGAAGTTTCTTTTTTTTATTGAGCGCAAATATGCATTCTTGTAAACGTTGATTCAACAATTCGTAATTTTATTTTGATTCTTTGAGCACCATATCGATAGTAATAGCGGTGGCTACAATGGCAATTTTTTTACTGTCTTCGGCTACGTCAGGCTCGATTGATACAATATATTTATCTGCCGTAGTAAAGGTTTCTTTAAATACTCCTGCCCATTTTTTGTTGATAGTGCCGATTAGTTTATCTTTTGAATCGTTAATAGAAAAGTTCCATGCTTTCCAATCGCCTTTGATTATCGCTATTTCTTCGTTGTGAATGTCGAGAATGCGAAATTCGGGTTTGAAAAACTTGAATTTTTGTTTGATAATGGCAATAGTGTTTGCATCGCTATCCGAAACGCTGATTGTGGACATAAAAAATGTCCAACCTCTTGTTACTGAGGCTAAAAGATTGTTTTCGTTGTCGATTATATCTAAACGAAAGGGAAACATTGCTTTGTTAAGAAATAAACTTAACACTTTTAAGCCTGCCGACATTTTTTGCTTAATGTTGCCAATGTGCCGACTGTCGCTGTCGAAGACTTTGTAAGTGTTAGTAAATTTGAATGCTGCAACTTTTTCGTCGATAAAAAAGATGTTGTGATTGAAAAAAGTAGGGTAATTACTCATAAAAGTTAATTTTAATTTGTTGATATGTTAATTTATAGGGATAAACAAAGTTATATTTTTTTACTGCC
>JAITXR010000339.1 GCA_031284665.1 Paludibacter sp. | reverse complement strand
ACGACTTCGTTTTTTTGAGAAATTTGGAAAATACAAATTATTTTTCGCTGCGATACAGTTTTTCTACTGCGCTTGTGCCGTCGGCATATTTTGTTTTTACAATTACCAAGCCTTTTGCAGTAGCATCTACTTGTGCTCCAAGTGCATTAAAATAAAAAACCGATGAAATTGCTTTTACGCTTGTAGGAGTTGAAACAGCAGAAGTAGAAGAAACTGTTATTTTCTGAATATTCATTCCACCAATAACAGATTTGATTGAAAATGGAACAGATGTTACTGTATATTCCCATTCACCTGCACCGGCGGCTGTGGTTTGAATGCCTGATGTGTTTACTCCACCGGCGGTTCTCGTTAAGGTTCCTCCTATTGATGAGAAACCTCTGTCAGTTGCATCATTACTACCGGGTTTTGCATAAATAGTAACCACATCGCCTACGCTACTGGGAATTTCTACTGTTATGTCCTTGCCATTAAGATAAAGTTGATGAGGATCAGTTGCAAATCCAAGACGTAACTTACTGGCTCCCCCTTGTGTAAATTTAAGATTTGCTACATCTGCTATTGCTTGCCCGGAAGAAAAAACTAATTCTGCAAGCGTAGTGGCTGGAACATAATTAAAACGAGTTGTACCATCCAAAGAAAGATTAGCATCTACGGTAGTGGCATCAATCGACCATGTGCCTGTAAAGTCCCAAGTGCGGTTTTGAGCATTTACGCTAAATAATGTTGCTACAGCAACTAATGTAATAAGTAAAGTTTTTTTCATAATACTAATGTTTTTTAACAGATTTGTAATTGTTTATTAAATATAGGTGCAAATATATAAAATTAATATTATAAAGTATCACAAAAAAGCATTTTTTTTTACGTGTAAGCATTTTAATATTCTATTTCGTGTAAAAAAAAGCATTTAAACTAAAAAAACTGTGCCATCAACCAAGCAAGTTGACGGCACAGACAGAGAGATTTTATAACCCTAAACAGGTGTTAACCCTTTTAGGATTAATCAAAATTTATTTCAAAAATGCTTTTACTACTTCGCTAGTGCCATTGGTATAAGCAGTTTTTACAAATACCAAGCCTTTTGCTGTAGCATCTACTTGTGCTCCAAGTGCATTAAAGTATTGTACTGATTGAATTTCTTTAATAGCAGAAGGAGTTGCAACTGCAGATGTTGAAGGAGCATAATTGATACCGCGAAGCATAAATTTTGAGCCTGAGCAACCTACAGCATAAGTTTTACCTGCTACAACAGGAAATGACATTACAATATAAATATTGGCACCAGTTGTGTTGATAGCAGTACTGTTATCCCAAGTTTGTGTTGTAATAGTAAGAGGAGTGCCATCTATTTTTACGGCAGTAGTTGTAACTGTTGGAAAAGTAGCATCAGTTATCTCGCCAGGAAAAGCACTGGTATAAGCACTAACGGCAGCAAAAGCGGCAGAAGTTTCGGCAACAAAAGTTTTTTTGTTATTGCCCATTTTTGCTGCGACGTCAAGCGTACCGTTTGAAGTTGGAGAAAGAATAATGTACTGTCCATTATCACCAGCGGCTTGTACTATGCTTAGATTGTCATAAGTAACGCCATTGTAAGCAATTGTTGGCGCAGGAGGTGCAGGATTATCTACCGGAGTTGTTCCGTTATCTAATTTGTTGATAAGCGCTGAAGTGAAAATGTGACTTACTGAAAGACCGGTAATTTCTGTGAATGTAGCACCCGGTGCAACGCTAAACACATCGCCCTCGGCTGCTCCGACAGGTGCTTTCCAAGTGCCTTGAGCATAAGTAGAAAATGCCATAGTAACGGCAGCAATAAGAAGTAAAGTTTTTTTCATAATAAAATAAAATTAAGAGTGATTAAATAAAAAAATAAATTTATGAGTTATAATACTTGGCAAAGATAATTAGTTTTTTCAAACAACAATGTAAAAAATACTGAAATATTTATAAAAAAGCGTTATTTATTTGGCATATTTTTTATTTTTGCCGTTCGGACATATTAAACAAATTGTTACTCAGTGCATTAAGTGCTTTTACTTTGTCGGCAGATTTTACTAAAAACGAAATATTGTAATTACTGCCGCCATACGAAATCATTCGTATAGGTATTTGTTTCAGGGCATCGACAGCAATGGCGGTCATTCCCACATTGTCGCCGGGAATATCGCCTACTACACAGATAATTACCAAATCGGCATCGACCGTAACCGTGCCAAGTTTTTTGAGTTCGTTAAGAATTTCATCGAGGTTTTTTGTGTTGTCAATCGTTACCGACACTCCAACTTCGGATGTCGTAATCATATCTATTGCAGTCTGATACGATTCAAAAACTTCAAAAACTTTACGCAAAAAGCCATAAGCGAGCAACATTCGCCCCGATTTAATTTTAATTGCCGTAATTCCATCTTTGGCGGCAACTGCTTGCACGCTGTTTTTTTTGCTTTGCATCGAAATCAAAGTTCCGTGTGCGTCGGGCTGCATTGTGTTTAGCAAACGCACGGGAATATTATTTAGTTTTGCGGGCAAAATGCAAGTTGGATGTAATATTTTTGCTCCAAAATACGCAAGTTCGGCAGCCTCTTCGAAGTGCAAAAATGGCACCGGATGCGTTCCTTCTACGTATCGAGGGTCGTTGTCGTGCATTCCGTCGATATCAGTCCAAATCTGAATTTCGTCGGCATTTGCGGCTGCACCTATCAACGACGCGGTATAATCGCTGCCTCCGCGCTGGAGATTGTCGATTTCGCCGTAGAAATTCCGACAAATATATCCTTGCGTAATATAAAGTTGATGATTGGGATTTTCCGCTAACTGCTTTGCAAGATTTTCGGCAATAAATGCGGTGTCAGGCTCGGAATTTTTGTCAATTCGCATAAAATCAAGTGCGGGCAGCAATACGCTATCAACGCCCAATTCCTGCAAATAGAGTTGAAATAACAAAGTGGAAAGTAATTCGCCTTGCGCAAGTATGGCTTTTTCCTCAAAAACGGTAAAAACTGCAGTCGAAAACGAGCGAATATAAGTAAACCGTTCCTTTATAATTTCGTTTGCTTTTGTCGTATATTTTTGTGTGTTAACAAGTTCACTTGCCACGTCATAATATTTTTTTTCTAAAATATTAATGTGTTCCAATGCTCCGGCAGTGTTTTTGTGATAAAAATAATCAGATATTTCGACCAGCGAATTTGTTGTCCCCGACATTGCCGAGAGAACAACAATTTTAGTTTCCTCGGACACTATTAATTTTACTACATCTTTCATTCGTTGAGCCGAGCCAACCGATGTACCTCCGAATTTTAGTATTTTCATTTTTGTTTGTATTTTATTTTGGCTGCAAAAATAGTATTTTTCTTTGTAACTCGGATTGATAAATTCAAAATTTCCATCTATTATGTGTCCAAAGCCAAAATTCCGGCTTTTCGCATATTGTTTTTTCGAGTTTGCGGAGATAAATATCGCTGAGTTCGTAATCGGGCAAAGTGCTTGCTTGGTCGTGCAAAAGCGACATTCGAAATTCGTAATGTCCTCGTTTTGTGCGACAAATATGCCCAAAAACGACCGCATAATCAAATTTTTTTGCCAACTGTTCCGTGCCTGTAATTACCGACGTGGTTTGATTTAAAAATTTTGTGCGATAACGAATGTGGCTGCGGGCAGGGCGTTGGTCGGCTATCATTGCAAATACTGCCTGCTTATTTTCGGCTCGCAGTTCATAAATTTTCCTCAAAATAGTTTTCATTTCTACATTTACCCCGCCGCTCCTTTTTCGGATTGTCTGCATAAAATTATCAAAATTTTTGCTGCTTAATCGTTTATAAACGTTGCAAAACAAAAATTTTTTATCCATTACCGCCGGAACGGTAGAGCCCCATTCCCAATTTCCGTAATGCGCAGTGGCAAGCATCACACTTCGCCCCTGACGTAAATAATTTTCCACAATATCAAAATCGACCATCGTAATGCGACTGCGAATTTCCCTCTCGCTCATCCGCCACAAATGCAATGTTTCGACCATTAAATCGCAAAAATAATGATAGAATTTTTTTTCGATAACAGTAATATCCTTATCGCTTTTGAGCGGAAAAGAGTTCTGCAAATTTCGCCTAACAACTTTGCGGCGATACCTAACAAGGTGATATACAACAGGATATAAACAGTCGGAAATCACATACAGCATCCACAACGGAAGATATGCCAAAGGAAAAACTATGATGTAAAAAAGGTAAAACATTGATTTTTGATTTGCGATTTTGATTTTGAGATTGTAAAATTAAAAAAATATTCTAACTTTGCAGCACTTTTAAGTAATGTAAAATGTAAAATGCAGAATGTAAAATGCAACAGTGCAAAACTTTTTCAATTATTTATGTGAATCAAGAGTTGAAAATTGATTGTATTTTGTGCCGTTAGGCACTTCATATTGGTAGAAAAAGTATTGTTATTACGTTTTAGCGTGCCGTAGGTACGCAATATATTTTTGTTTTATTATGTTTATGTTGCGTACCCCGACACATCGGGGCGGGCTCTACGGCACGCTGGTGGGATTTGTGCAATTATTTCTACCAACATATTGTCCCTAACGTGACAAACAAAAGTGTTATAAATTATTTATTTTAAGTGCTTTAATCAACTATTTGGTTCTGTAGTTCAATGGATAGAACGGAAGTTTCCTAAACTTTAGATTCGGGTTCGATTCCCGGCAGGACTACTTTTTAGATTTGTTGTGGTTTAATAAACTTAATCTTTTTTAGTTCCTAATTTAGTTCCTTAATTATTGATGATTTTAAAACAATAGACTAAATGTTTCATTTACAGGGGTTTGTAAATCAATAAACTGAAAATTAATCCCTGTTTCTTTTTTTAGCAAGTTGTAAATTTTGAGGCTTTCTGTGTCTGACGACAAATAATAATCTGTTCTAATATCTGCTTGGGCAAATAATTTTGTATCGTTGGGGATAATATTTCGTTCATTTAATTTTAATTTGTTTTTGTTCTGAAATACTATTTTTGCAAATAGTCCGGTTTTTTGTGCGTGGATTAAATTAAATGGAACAATTTGCAGGTTTTTCAATGGCAATTCATCGATACTTCCAACTATACAAAACTCCGCTATTGATATTGTAGATATTAACATTTCAATATTATTTTCAATAAAATAACGAAAATAATTATCGGCATTTTGGAAAAGCAGGTCATTTTTGTTCAAAAATCGAATAAAAAAACTTGTATCAAGTAAAACTGATTTAGCCATTATAACCTCCTCTTATTTCATTTATCCAGAAATCTGTGTTGATATTTCCGAGCCACGATTTCTGTGCCTTTTCTCTCAATCTGTTCAAATAGTCCGCATCGTATTTTGGTTGATAATCAACCAATTCTAAAAATTTCAATGTTGACATATCAATCTCGCCCGATTTTACATTTTGTTTTCCTACGGCATAAATACCCATTTTTTTATACAGTATATTTTTTTCGTATTGTTCCAAAAAGTCTATTGATGTTTGAACTCTTATCGTGCCATATTCTTCTGTTAAAAGATGAATATTCGCCTTATCCTTGCCACCGGCATCGGTTATTTTTCCATAAAAATAAAATTCTGCATCTGCCCATACAACATTTTTCCTGAAATATTTTGTTTGCGGCGTTACTTCCAATTTGTTTGTATTCTCGAGCGAAGTGCTGATTTCAAAAACATAGTTTTTTTTCTGTGCCATTGTTTGCATTTGCTCAATGGCTAACGCAGTTTTACTAAGCATAAAATCAATGTCTTGCGTTTTATTTACTTGACCTATAATTGCATTAAATCCAATAATAAATTGCAGTGGTATTGTGAAAATATGCCTTACGCTACCAGCCTGCAAATTATAACTTATTGTCGGACGATTTTGCTTGTCGTTGGGAAACAACAAATTTTCGGCATTTTCGAGCATCGTAATAATGTCTTTAATGTCGTAATTATCAGGACTTAACTCTACATTTCCGTTTGTTCCCGATATGCGAATTTCTATGTTTCCAAAATCTTCCACGCAGCAAAGTTAAAACTTTTTACAAATTTAATGCTAAAATAGATGAAAAATTTGATGTTTTTATTTTAATCAATTTGTAATTCGTAATTACATCTATCCTCTCAAATTCAGTCCTGCCAAAATTGTATCGGGTTTGAGCGACAGCACAGCCGACATTTCGCCCGACATTGCAAAGCCGCAACTGTGGCATACTCCTTCTGCCCGCCCTTGACATTCGGCGTATCGAGTGCCGTCAACCATTATGAAATTCGTTACCCAACATTCTTGTTTGAAATTCAAATCACGCATCTTTTTAAGTCCTGATACAGAGTTCATTATAGGGTATCCCAAACGTTTTTTGGCTATAATCAACTCGATTACTTGGCGGCGTTTTTCCCAATCCAAAAATAAATCCTCGCTGCCTGCAAAAGGAGTGTGAAAATTCAACGAAATAGATTTTATGTATGGATTATTTTTTGCAAATTCGATTGTTTCTTCCACTGATGGGTAATTGCGCGAGTTAATTACCATATTGACACTTAACTCTTTATGCTTTGCAGTTTCAATATTTTTGACCAAACGCTCGAATGCTCCCTCGCCGCGAATATCGTCGTGATATTTCCCCAAACCATCGAGGCTCACCCAAATGCTGTCGGCTTTGGAGTCGGCAAAAGGGCGTTGAGCGTTGGTGGTAATGGTGGTGCTGAAAAACCCGATTTCCTTTGCCAGAGCAATCAGCGAGTTCAAATTCCGCTCGCCTTCGCGCCAAAGAGTTGGCTCGCCACCTTCAAAATCCACAAAGCGACTGCCTTGTCGGTACGAATACTTCAACTCCTCGCCAATTTGTGCAAAACTTTTGATTATGGGCGTTGTTTTGGCATAAATAACGCAATGTTTACACTTCAAATTGCAACTGTCGTTGATAAACAAGACGGTTTGCAGCGGTTTTTTCTTTCCCAGAAACTTTGCCTGCAAAAACCATAATGGCAAGTAAATAAGTGATTTAGGATTTTTCATAAA
>JAITXR010000291.1 GCA_031284665.1 Paludibacter sp. | reverse complement strand
TGCAATTTTTCTGCCTGTAATATCGAAAAGTTGTGCATTTTCAAAATTTTCATTTATAAAAATGCTTTTGTTTTCCACACGAGTTTGAATATCAGCATTTTTTGTAATGTTTTCGACAGCACTGATAAGCGAATTTACTCCAATATATTTTGTATCTTGTTTTGTAAATCGTCCATCGCCTGTCGAAAATACTGTTCCATTAGCCGACAACTGATAATGACCTGCTCCGTAAATGGTATTAATGCCATCTCCGTAAGAATCGTAAATTTCAAAACGATAAGTGCCTATCTGAGTTATATTAACATCTTGTGTTCTTAACATTGTGGTATTGCTGGTCAAGTTGTCATAAGGACCACCACTTCCAACTACGGAAACACCATCTGTTCCGAAAAGTTTCCATGATGTTTCACTTCCATATCTGTCTTGCCAAATTTCAACTTTTATTTTATTTGCATTAATTTGCGTCACATCTTTACTTACTTGCGTAATAAACGTTTGTCCTGCATAAGTTGCACCATTTATTTTTGTTACCGTAAGCGAAAGATTTGCAGCATTGCTACCGGCACAATAAAATAATGGTAATTCAACTGTTGCACTTGCGCCCGACGCAATATTTAGATTAAATGTAGCAATATTGTTGCTATTTGTAGCACCTGTAACGTTGTACTCTACTTCAAGCGAAGTAACAGGAATTGCCGAAGTGTTTATAAAACTCATCTCTTCCTTAACAAGCAAATCAGCCGAATGATGTACCAATTGTTTTGCACTTGTAATTTCGAGCAAAGGCGTTGATGAATATACAATAGTTTGTGTCGCTTGTGTTGAAGTAATAATTTCTTGGTGTCCCTCAGCTATAAATGCTAAGATTTCTAATTTCGACAAATTTACAGGTACATTGTTAATAGCAGCAGGAATAGTCCATACATACTGTTTTGTAAATTCCGAGCCATTGGTAGTTGTCGAAATTGTTTCACCCCACTGCCCTGTAAGTAAATTACGCAACATGTGATTGTGCTGATAAAGTCCATCGTGTACCATTTCGGGATAATAAACTTCACCTGAAACTTGTGGTCCCATAATGCTATCTTGTAAAACTGCCACATTCAACAAATTGGTAACGGCGGCACTATTTGCTGTATAATGTCCGTTTACAGTAACTGTAAGTGTGCGTGTAGAATAATCAACCACCGATTTAGCAACAAGATTTACAGGCGAAGGCGAAGCCAAAATTACAGGTGAAAATTCAGCCCATTGACCTCTATTCAGCGCAGTTACACCATCGGCAAAGATATGTCTGTTTATCGTTCCTACTGGATAGCCTTGCAATCCGGTTTGATTTGCAAGCGCATTACCAAAAGTAGTAGTATAATTGGGTGTAACATTGGCGGCATAAGAGCCTTGATGAATGTTAATAACGCCAACTCTTCCCGGATAGTTGCTTTTTAATAGATTTGCTCGTCTGTGTCCATCGGGGCAATATTGGCAATTTATACCGGTATATTCTTCGAGAAGCACATTGCGATTACGTGGTGTGGTTGGATAATCATTTACCTCTACCATGTTTAAGGCTGTAAGGGTGTCGTTACTTGCAACATCATCGGCTGCGCCATTGGCTTCGATTGTTACAACCTTTGCATTGTAAACACCTTCGTCGGCAAGCGAAAAATCTTGTGCTACACTGTATGTACTCCATGGCGCAAGATTTATACCCGAAACAGTTTTTTCAATTTCAGTTGTACCTAAAACATATTTGATTTTGAAACTCGATAACGAAGATGCGCTATTGTTGCTTATTTTTGCGACAAGACTGAATTTTTCGTTAGGGAAAACGTTAATAAAATTTGTGTTAATAGAAATTGGGGATATATCCGTTGTAGCAAATGAATCTCCCACAATAGTCGCTTTTATACTCAAATTATAATATCCTTCTTCTGCAAGATTGTACCACGATGAATATGTTGAACCACTTTTAAGAGCATAATAACTTCCATATTCCGCAGGAGGTATGGTTAGTCCATCAAATCCAACTCTAAATGTAGCAGAAGTTCCTTCGTATCCAATAACAACATCACTGTTTCCGGTAATAGTGTATGGTGTAGTCAAAGTAATTTCATTCCAAGTGCTTACGCTCAAACTTGCCGATTGAGTATAAACTACATTGGAACTGCTTAAACTCTCGCCAATAAAAACTTGAGTATTGGAAGCAGGGGTACTGCCAAAACCAACATGAATTTTTGTAATTTGTTTTCCTGCAAAATTTTTAGCAATATGCTTAGGAATAACCATTGCTGCACGAAGAGTGTAATTTCCAAAATTTAAACTGTAAATATCGTTGGTACAATACTGAAAAACGAGCGTATTATCATTCGTCTCAGTTGTTGTTTGTGGAGCCCTATACCCAGGAACATCCGATTTTGTGAGTTCGAGTTGTTGAGCATAAGCAAAATTAGCAAATAGAAATATTGCCAATAAGAGTAAGTAATTTTTTTTCATACGAGTAATTTTATTATTGTTTATTTAACTATGAATTTGCTGTTTTTCAGCGTTTTACCTTCTTCGATAACGCGATAAAGATAGATTCCTTTTGGGAGGTCATCTAATGCGATAATAGCCGAACGTCTGTAGAGTTTTA
>JAITXR010000398.1 GCA_031284665.1 Paludibacter sp. | reverse complement strand
AATTGATACTTTGAATTATGCTTTTTCCGATATTTCCAAAAAAATAGCTGCGTTGCGCGTTTCATGCTGAATGCCTTTTTTGACAAAAGTAGCAGCTGAGCCTCGTCGTTTTTGGCGGGGCTTTTTTTGTGCAATGCGAATTTAATTAATTTTTTTTATATTTATAAAATATTTGTTTTTATCTTTGTACGCTAATTTCTAAAACTTTGATATTTATGAAAAAACTAATACTTGCATTGTTTGTTTTATTGCTTGCCCAAAATTACTGTTTATCCCAATCCAAAATATTTGTTGGCGGTGGAATATCTGTATATGGAAATGAAAGTCAAAAAATGGTAAACACTTCATTTGAGCCTGAAATTGGATATGTTATTGGTAGTAGATACGAAGCCGGACTTATTTATTCATTTAAAAGAATGCACTCTTATGACTATGAGTTTGATGGCACATCGAACAGTATTTCAGGATTTTTCAGATTTTTTTTCGCTGATAGAAATACTTTCAATTTCGGAACAGATATAGCACTTTCTTACTCTAATACCGACAAATCATTTCAACAATCATTTGACTATAATCGTCCACGAAATGGATTTGAATTTGGATTTAAGCCATTAATGACATATCAAATAGGCAATCATACTCGATTGATTTTTCAATTTGGCTTTATTGGTATCCGACAAAATTATTCTAATTTTGATAATATGTTTGGCGCAAATTTCAGTTTCAATGAGGTGAAATTTGCCTTTAATTTATATTAAATTCAGGTCTTTATGAAACGTATATTATTTATCTTTTCTCTTGCCGCACTCGCTGTTATTGCAGTAGGATGCGGGGAAGAAGTGCCGGAAAATAATCCGAATGGAATTATTGATAGCGTATTTCCCTTATTTGTATATGATGCTGTTGAAAAGCATCCGTTTTATGGATATTCTAATATCTGGTTATCAGTAGATAGTTTTCAAGTCGAAAAGTATTATAAAGGGGATAAATATAATTTAAAATACAATGTATTAAAATACAGAATAAAATTTACTATTGATTCTGACAAAAATTTGCCTGTTAATGCCGGTTTTTTTTCTTCTGATTCCATTTTATATAATTCAGAAGTATATAACCTTGGCTGGAAAGAATTAACAAAATACGAAAGGCATAGTTCTGCTTGGTATTCTATTAAAGATGCAAATTTATGTTTCTTTATTGGTGATACAATTATGTTTGGCAAATTTGCGACTTTTAAAATTCAAAATGACACACTGACTATTAATGAAATGAAATTTACAAATTTATGATTGAGCATATTTTGGTATTAAAACAAAAGATGCTTTCTGCTGTAATATATTATATTTTACTTCTTTAATGTAGCAATGAGTTTCGGAATTTACAGTTATAATACCATATGGATTATATTTTATTTGTTGAAATTTTTGCAGACTAACAGGATAATCTTTTACTTCTATCAATTCCGGCAAAAGCATAATATAATTATTTGTGAATTTTTGATTTTCTTTTATAATGTCAGTGTCATTGCCCCTATATTGATAATTGGCATCATTCACAGGACTACCGGTAGCAAGTACATTGCCAATTCCATCGGTATATATTAAATCTTCTACTTTCCCAAACCCGAAAATTAATTTCTATTAATAAAAGTTAAATGTCAGTACTTTGTATTGCAAGGTACTAAACTTTATTTATCTTTGTGCCGTAATTAAATCAAAGGTAAAAAGTAGATAGTATAATTAATCGTACAAAATAAATTAAAAATGGATAACTTAAAGTTTGAAAACGTAAAATCGCAAATGCGCAAGGGTTACCTTGAATATTGCATATTGCTGATTTTGAAAAAAAAGCCTGCCTATGTGTCGGATATTATTTCGGAACTCAAAGAGGCAAATATGCTTGTGGTGGAAGGCACGCTATACCCGCTGCTTACTCGGCTCAAAAACAGTGAGTTGCTGTCGTATCGATGGGAGGAATCGCTGCAAGGTCCGCCACGCAAGTATTACGCAACGACCGAACAGGGACTTGCTTTTCTCGCCGAACTCGAAAATGCTTACGACGAAATTAATGCCGTAATTCTGAAATTAAAAATGTAAAATTATTTTTGAAAATTAAATAAAAAAATCACAATGAAAAAAACTCTTACAATCAATCTCAACGGCACAGTATTTAATATCGACGAAGATGCTTACGCTGCGCTAAAATCGTATCTTTCGGATGTGGAAAAACATTTGCCGGCTGACGATAGCCAAGAAATTATGAACGATATTGAGGCGCGAATTGCCGAATTATTTTCCGATAAATTACGTCAGGGTAAAACAGTGGTAACTCTCGACGATGTAAATTTTATTATCGAAATTATGGGAAAACCAAGTCAGTACGCCGATGTAGAGGATACAAACGACGAAAAGCCGAGCGATGAAAAGGAGGAAAAAAAGAAATCTTCCCGCCGTTTCTATCGCGACCCCGAAAAGGCAATTTTGGGCGGTATCTGTGCCGGTCTTGAAGCCTATACGGGAATCGATAAAGTATTATGGCGTATTGCAATGATAGTTTTAACTTTTGTAGGTTGGGGATTGATTATCCCGATATATTTTCTTATTTGGCTAATATCGCCCAAAGCCGTTACAGTGGCGCAACGCCTCGAAATGAGCGGCAAAGATGTTACTATCGAAAATATTAAAGACGGATTTACTTCTGCCAAGAATTATATGGAAAGCGACGAATTTAAATCGTCAGCCAAAAGTATTGGGCAGCGGCTCGGCGAAGTTTGTATGTTCTGCTTCAAACTTGTTGGTGGATTTTTCGGCGTAATTTTTGGCATTGTGGGCTTTGCCATTCTTGCAGCATTAATAGCCCTACTCGTTGCAGTTATTGCCGAGCCTTCGCTTTCACCTGAATTTTTCACCGGATTTACTGCCGAAAACGCAATTATGATGTTAATCTCAATTTTGCTTGTGGTGGGATGTCCTATATTTTCAATCATTTACGGAGTAATTCGTTTGTTGACCAAAGATAAAGCACGCTCGGCAGTTCCTCAATGGATTTCGTTAATTCTGTGGTTGGCAGGGCTGTTTATGTTAATCAGCACTGCAATAAAATCGGAACTTTCGCCTGCGAATTTTAAACACTATAATATTGAATT
>JAITXR010000110.1 GCA_031284665.1 Paludibacter sp. | reverse complement strand
AACCACAAAATGTTTGCTTTGCGGAAAAGCAGCAGAACTTAAAAGCGAAACAGTGCCGGGCTATCAAGAGCCGGATTTATTTAGCGTGTATCATTGCCCGCATTGCAGTACTGCGTTTTCGTTTCCGCGAGTTGATGCAGGCGAAATTTACAACCTTATTTACAGTCGAGGCAAGGAAGTTTCGAGTTACCATCGCTATTGGCAACAAAAAGAAGATGTGATAATTGCAAAATCGCCGATTGATTATCTCAAAAATGCGGAGGAAACATATTGGAGCGTAATTACGACCATTGAAAACAGTATTGACGATAAGCAAAACGCTCAAATTCTGGAAGTTGGCTGCGGAATGGGTTATCTCACTTATGCGCTTAATACTGCCGGATATAATGTTACAGGACTTGACATTTCGCAAGAGGCTGTGAATGAGGCAAATCGCAGTTTTGGCGAACATTATATTGCTGCCGATATTTATAAATATGCGCCAAATAACACGGCAAAATACGATATTGTGGTGCTAACCGAAGTTATTGAACATATCGAAACACCAACAGAATTTCTTCAACAACTTGTGTCGATGCTCAAACCCGATGGCAAAGTGCTTGTAACAACTCCAAATAAAATTTTTGCCGATAATGTGGTGTGGAATAGCGATTTACCTCCTGTTCACACTTGGTGGTTCAGCGAAAAATCGTTTGAATATATTGCATCAAAAATTAATTGCAATGTTAGTTTTGTGGATTTTCGCAAATTTTATAAAAGCAAAAAACCTGTTTATATTTATTTGAATATCAACCAGATACAAACTCACAGATTTAGAAAAAATTCGCAAATTATGAATAGCGAATGGAAAGGTGCAGCACCATCGTTGCGTCAGACGATAAAAAACTCTGAATTATACAAACGTTTCAAATCGTTGTTGTTACCGCATATACTTTACAAAGCAGGGAAAAAAGGGAATTTCCTTTGTGCGATTTTTACAATAGACAAAAAGACACTCTCCACTAACTAATTCGCCTATGCTCCCATTTCAATTAGTCGTTGTTCGATTTTTTCCATTAACCAACGCGGAGTTGAAGTTGCGCCACAAATGCCGATGCGTTTTGTTAAATCGAGGTTTAAGTTGTTGAGTTCTGCCTCATTAGTTACAAAATATGTGTTTGGATTTACGGCTCGCGCATTGTCGTAAAACACTTTGCCGTTTGAACTTTTAATCCCGCTAACAAAAATCACAATATCGTTTTCGCGCGCAAAATCTATTATATATGGTATTCTGTTCGACACTTGCCGGCAAATTGTATCGGCGCATTCAAACTGTACGTTGGCTGCAATTTTTTGCTCAATTTTATTTTGCAATTTACTAAATCCATCAAGCGGCTTGGTGGTTTGCGAAAATAATGAGATATTTCGCTCAAAATCAACATTTTCCAAATCGTCGCTTGTTTCTACCACGATTGCTTTATTGTCGGTTTGCCCCATCAGTCCATTTACTTCGGCATGACCTTTTTTGCCATAGATAACTATTTGAGTATCGGTAGTTTTACTTTTTTCGTAAGCAATTTTTATGCGTTTTTGCAGAGCGAGCACAACCGGACAAGTTGCATCCACAAGCGTTATATTGTTTTGTTGCGCAATTTGGTAAGTCGAAGGAGGCTCGCCGTGTGCGCTTAACAACACTTTGGCATCGCGCAACTGCGCAAATTGTTGTCGGTCGATAGTGATAAGTCCAAGTTTCGACAGGCGTTCCACTTCCTGATTGTTGTGCACAATATCACCCAAACAATATAGAGTATTGCCATTGGCAAGTTCCTCTTCCGCCTTGCAAATTGCCTTCACAACCCCAAAACAAAAACCCGAATTATGGTCAATTATAGTCATTTGTTGATAATTTAATTTTCAATGTGCTAATTTTCAATGTGCCAATGTGCTAATGTGCTAATGTACTAAATGCATTAATGTGTCAATGTTCTTAAATTAAAATCAATTCCTCAATTCCTAATTTTTTACATTTCTTAATTTCTTAATTATTTATTGCCACATTGTTAATTGGCAAATTTATTTCATAATTACAATATATTTTTCCAATGATTGTTTTACAGTGTTGGCAACTAATTGATTAAATGCCTCTCGATTATTACCTGTATGGCTTTCTTCCAATGCTGTATAATAGGCTTGTTTCGCCTCATTGTCGCCTTTCAGGGTAGTAATAGTATATCCGGTTGAAAGCAGATACAAGTTCATTAACAGTCGTGAAGTACGCCCGTTGCCATCGATAAACGGGTGTATTTTCACCAATTCATCGTGCAAAAAAGCGGCTATCAAAACCGGATGCACCTTGTTGGCTTTCATTGTTTGGTAGTCCCTGATAAATTGCTCCATTTGCGGCTCAATCAAATATGGTTGTGGCGGCAGATGTTTACTTCCCACAATCATAACGGGCACACTCCGATATTTACCCGCCTCTTCCCTATTGATGCCGTGCAGTATAATAGCGTGAATTTCTTTAACAATGCGCTCGCTAATATCAATATCGGCGGTGGCAATTTCTTTGATAAACTCCACCGCTTGGGCGTGGTTTATAGCCTCTAAATGTTCTCTCATACTTTTGCCGCCAATAGTTATGCCTTCGTTGACCACCATTGCCGTTTCCTGCAAAGTTAGCGTATTGCCCTCTATTCTGTTGCTTTCAAAAGTATATTCCATTTCAAAAGCAGCTTTTATTTTTTCCAAAGCCTCTGTTGGTAACGGTCTGATTGTCTGTAACTTTGCTTTAAGGTTGTCGATTTCTGATAACGTTTTTTGTAGTTCCATATCTTTCAATGTGCTAATTTCCAATGTGCAATTTTCAATGTGCCAATATGCTAATTTTCAATATGCCAATGTGCTAATGTGGCAATGTGCTAATGTGCTAATGTGGCAATATGCCAATGTACTAAATGCGTTAATGTGTCAATGTTTTAAATTAAATTTCTTAATTTCTTCATTGTTTATTGTCCCATTGTTTATTGGCAAATTTATTTCTTCATTTCTTCATTGTTTATTAGCAAATTGTTTATTGGCAAATTGCCATTAAACATTAAAGCGGAAATGCATAATATCACCGTCCTGCACCACATATTCTTTGCCTTCGACTGACATTTTGCCTGCCTCTTTGACGGCTGATTCCGAGCCAAGTGCCACAAAATCAGCAAATTTAATAACTTCGGCGCGGATAAATCCTTTTTCGAAATCAGTATGAATTACTCCCGCGCATTGCGGTGCTTTACTACCGTCGCGGAAAGTCCAAGCCCGCACCTCGTCGGCTCCGGCGGTAAGGAAAGTTTTTAGATTTAACAATCTGTATGCCGATTTTATCAAGCGAGCCATTCCCGATTCTGCCAATCCAATTTCTTCGAGAAACATTTGACGTTCGTCGTAAGTTTCGAGTTCGGCAATTTCCGACTCAATTTTTGCCGCTACTACAAGCACTTCGGCATTTTCGGCAGCAACAGCCAATTTTACCTGTTCCACATACGCATTGCCGTTCACAGCCGACTTTTCGTCAACATTACAGACGTACATTACCGGTTTGTCGGTAAGCAAAAATAAATCGCGTGCCACAGCCATTTCGTCTTTGGTGTCAAAACTCACCGTTCGCGCCGATTTGCCCTGTTCTAATGCCGTTTTATATTTTAGCAACACTTCGTAAGCGAGTTTTGCTTGTTTATCGCCACCGGATTGCGCTTGTTTTTGCACTTTATTTATTCGGCTTTCTACGGTTTCTAAATCCTTGATTTGCAATTCTGTATCAATTATTTCCTTATCGCGCACCGGATTTATTGAGCCATCAACGTGCGTTACATTATCGTCGTCGAAACAACGCAAAACGTGCAGCACTGCGTCTGTTTCGCGGATGTTAGCCAAAAATTTATTCCCGAGTCCTTCGCCTTTGCTTGCGCCTTTTACTAATCCGGCAATATCTGCAATTTCCACTGTTGTGGGGATTATTCGCTGAGGATGGCAGAGCGCGGCAAGTGCGTTAAGTCGCTCGTCGGGCACGGTGATTACGCCTACATTTGGCTCGATTGTACAAAATGGAAAATTTGCCGCTTGAGCGCGTGCATTCGATAAACAATTGAAAAGTGTGGATTTTCCCACATTGGGCAAGCCCACTATTCCGCATTTTAATGACATATTTTTATTTTTGAGTTAAATTCGTTGGCGCAAAGTTATAAAAAAAATCAGTTTTTATTACATTCTTTAACCCATTAAAAACAAAAAACAAATATCTTTGCAAAAAAGTATCAACAAAAATCTTTAAAAATATGGTTTTAAATTATATTTGGATTGCCTTTATCCTTATTGCCTTTGCTGTGGCGGTGGTGCAACTGCTGTTTTTTGGCAACGCTCAAACTTTTACCGACATTATAAATTCTACCTTTAGTCAGTCGAAAACCGGATTTGAAATTTCGATTGGCTTAACAGGAGTGCTTACTTTGTGGATGGGAATAATGAAAATCGGCGAAAAAGGTGGAATGATTGCCGTTTTTTCGCGCTTAGTATATCCTGTTTTCAAACGACTTTTTCCCGATATTCCCAAAAATCATCCGGCGAGCGGAAGTATTGTAATGAATTTATCAGCCAATATTTTGGGCTTGGATAATGCCGCCACTCCGGCAGGTTTGCAGGCAATGCGCGAATTGCAGGAACTCAACAGCGATAAAACTCGCGCATCAAATGCTATGATTATGTTTTTAGTGCTAAATGCGTCGGGGCTTACGCTTGTGCCGGTTTCGGTTATGACTATTCGTGCGCAAATGGGTGCTGCAAATCCTGCCGATGTTTTTATTCCGATAATGATTGCTACATTTGTATCAACTTTGGTGGGAGTAATTGCCGTTTGCCTAAAGCAAAAAATTAAATTCGATGCTGTTCTGCTCGGTTTTTTTGGAAGTATTTCGTTATTAATAGCGGGCGTAGTATGGGCGTTCAGTCAAATGGAACAGAAAGATATTCAAACTGTTTCGACCGCAGTGGCAAGTATAATTTTATTTTTGATAATTATTGCTTTTATTACTGCCGGAATGCGCAAAAAAATTAATGTTTACGACTCGTTTATCGAAGGTGCAAAGGATGGATTTTCGGTAGCAATTCGCATAATTCCGTATCTGATAGCAATCCTTGTTGCAGTGGGGATGTTGCGGGCATCGGGTGCGCTCGATTTTGCTGTTGATGGACTTAAATATGCTGTTGCTTGGTTGGGATTCGACACTCAATGGGTTGACGGAATGCCGACTGCACTGATGAAACCGTTAAGTGGTGGCGGTGCGCGCGGAATGATGGTGGAAACAATGAAAACTTTCGGTGTTGATTCATTTGCAGGCAAACTTTCGGGAATTTTGCAAGGAGCAACCGACACTACTTTTTATTTGGTGGCGGTATATTTTGGTGCGGTAAGTATCAAAAATAGCCGATATACAGTACCTTACGCTTTGCTTGCCGATTTGGCAGGCGTGATTGCGGCTGTTTTTGTGTGTTATCTGTTTTTTTAATTAATAATTTTACAAAATGTCAAAAAACAAAACTGTATTCGTATGCCGAAATTGCGGAAACGAATCGCCAAAATGGATAGGTCGCTGCCAAGGTTGCGGCGAATGGAATAGTTATGTCGAAGAAGTAGTGGCGAGCAAAACGGCAAGCCGACCTTCGCACGGCAGTTTGGCGCAAGCAGCGCAAAAACCAATGCTAATTGCCGATGTGCCTGCAAGAGCCGAAACCCGCATCAGCACGCAAAATGCGGAACTCGACCGCGTGTTGGGTGGTGGAATTGTTAACGGCTCGTTGATATTAATAGGTGGTGAGCCCGGAATTGGCAAATCAACGCTTGTGCTGCAAACTGTGCTGACATTGAAAGGCAAACGCACGCTTTACGTATCGGGCGAGGAAAGCACAAGTCAGTTGAAATTGCGTGCCGAACGACTTGTAAGCACCAACGATGAATGTTATGTGGTGAGCGAAACTGCGCTCGAAGAAATTTTTATTCATATCGAAAACGTTAAACCCGATTTGATAATTATTGATTCAATTCAAACCGTTCAAACCGAATTTGTAGAATCGTCGCCCGGCTCTATTTCGCAAATCCGCGAATGTACGGCGCAACTGCTAAAGTTCTGTAAAACAAGCGATACGCCGGTAATTTTGATTGGTCATATTACAAAAGATGGAAACATTGCCGGACCTAAAATTTTGGAACATATTGTTGATACCGTTCTGCAATTTGAGGGCGACCAACATTATATGTATCGCATCCTTCGCAGTATGAAAAACCGTTTTGGCTCAACTTCCGAACTTGGAATTTTCGAGATGCGCGGCGACGGTCTGCGCGAAGTTACCAATCCTTCGGAGTTGCTGCTCAGTTCCGAACACGAAGGTTTGAGCGGAGTTGCAATTGCGGCGGCTATCGAAGGTGTGCGCCCGTTTTTAATCGAAACGCAATCGCTCGTAAGTACTGCTGCTTATGGCACTCCGCAGCGTTCGAGCACCGGTTTTGATATTCGCCGGCTAAATATGTTGCTTGCCGTACTCGAAAAACGAGTTGGATTTAAACTTGGGCAAAAAGACGTGTTTATGAATATCGCGGGAGGAATTAGGGTAAACGACCCGGCAATAGATTTGGCGGTTATTTCTGCCGTTTTGTCGAGCAATGTGGATATGGCGATTGAAAAAAACGTATGTATGGCTGGTGAAATCGGACTGTCGGGCGAAATTCGTCCTGTAAATCGCATTGAACAGCGGATTATGGAAGCCGAAAAACTTGGATTTAACAAAATCCTAATTCCTGCTTTTAATGTTAAATCGCTAAATACCAAAAAGTTTAATATCGAAATACTAAGTGTCAAAAAAGTGGAAGAGGCGTTTAAAGTTTTGTTTGAAAAATAAACATTACTTGCAAGTTTTCAGTACAACGTGGAACAGCGATTGCGGTTGGCTCTCAGTTGATAACCACGATAAAAAAATATTCTCAAATAATTTGTTATTCGTCAAAGAAGAACGTACATTTGCACTGTTATTAGAGATAAAACATACCAAATAATTCCAACAATCGAGATAAGTCATAGATAATGAACAGAAAAATAGAAAATACGTTGCACAATTGACATTTATAAGCAATATCTTTGTATCGGTGGTATGCCTGCGGTTGTTGGCAATTATATCGAGAACGACCAAAATCTTGTGAAGTGAAGGCGAATACAAATGTTAGTTCCAAAAGTTTGCAGGAATACATAAAAAAACAGGAACCCAATTTTTCAATCCGTATTTCCGCAAAGAATTTTGGTTTTGAAAACAAAATTAAATCCGTGCCGCTTTATGCTGTCCATTGTTTGTAAAAATAGCAAAGAAGAAATGACAAAAATACATTTGACAATCATTGCTCTACTATTGAGCGTAAATGTTTTTGGGCAAACAAAAACAGCAGAAGAATATGGATTTATCCATTTGCAATTTGATTATAAATCTGATAAAGTTGATATTTTAATAAAGTCAAAAGCAGGCGAAGAACACAAAAAGAAACCTCTGTTCTTTTTTTGTCAGGGAAGTTTACCACAACCACTCATAAAGTACGATGAAAATGGAGTTTATGGACTGTTTCCATTCAATCCTGATAATTTGACAAATAAATATCATTTAGTCATTGTCAGTAAACCATATATACCATTAATTTGCGATGCAAAAACACTAAGTAATAACCATACATATATAGATAGTACAGGTCATTGGACTGCAAAATATTCGGAAAGAAATTTGTTAAGCTATTATGTTGATAGGAATATTGCCGTGATTAAATTTTTACAGAAACAGGATTGGGTATCAAAAAAACAAGTTGTGGTGGCAGGACATTCGGAGGGTAGCACGATTGCCGCAAAAATGGCGAATGTATCCTCATTGGTTACGCACTTAATATATGCGAGTGGGAACCCGATGGGTAGAATTATGTCAATGATACAACAAGGTAGGGCTATGGAAACAGATACAGACAGTATAAAACAGGGTGAAGCGGAAATAGAATATTGGCAAAATGTTGTT
>JAITXR010000080.1 GCA_031284665.1 Paludibacter sp. | reverse complement strand
CAATAAAATCAGGTAAATCAGAGTTCAGACAAATAACAATTTATTAAAAAAATGAAATTCCAACTCAATCACGTCAAAAATCAAATCAATTTATATATATTTGTAAAAACTTTTAGAAAAATAATGCAAAATGGCAGATGACAAAAAAATAATTTTCTCGATGGTGGGCGTCAGCAAGACATTTCCACCACAAAAGCGCGTGTTAAATAACATTTATCTTTCGTTTTTTTACGGCGCAAAAATTGGAATTATCGGGCTTAACGGCTCAGGAAAATCATCGTTAATAAAAATAATTGCAGGAGTAGATAAGTCGTTTGATGGCGAAGTAGTGTTTTCGTCAGGTTATTCTGTTGGCTATCTCGAACAGGAGCCGCAATTAGACAATAGCAAAACGGTGAAACAAATAGTACAGCAAGGCGTTCAGGAAGTGATAGATTTACTTGCTGAATTTGAAGAAATAAACACCGCTTTTGCCGATGAAAACGTTGATTTTGACAAATTACTCGCCCGTCAAGCCGATGTGCAGGACAAACTCGATGCGTTGGATGCGTGGAATATCGACAATAAATTGGAACGGGCAATGGACGCTTTGCGCTGCCCGCCCGAAGATGCGCTTGTAGCAAATCTATCAGGCGGCGAACGGCGACGAGTGGCACTGTGCCGACTACTGTTGCAGCAACCCGATGTGCTGTTGCTCGACGAGCCAACCAATCACCTCGATGCCGAATCGGTTGAGTGGCTCGAACAGCATTTACGTCAATATGCCGGAACGGTAATTGCCATCACTCACGACCGCTATTTCCTTGATAATGTTGCCGGTTGGATACTCGAACTCGACCGCGGCGAAGGTATTCCTTGGAAAGGCAATTATTCCTCGTGGCTCGAACAGAAAACCGCCCGAATGGCAATGGAAGAAAAACAAGTGAGCAAACGCCGTAAAACTCTCGAGCGCGAACTCGAATGGGTGCGAATGGCACCAAAAGCACGTCAGGCAAAGGGCAAAGCGCGCTTGGAAGCATACGACCGCCTGCTGAACGAAGACCAAAAAGAAAGGGAAGAAAAACTCGAACTTTTTATCCCTAACGGACCTCGATTGGGAAATAAAGTTGTAGAGGCTATTGATGTAGCAAAGGCGTTTGGCGAAAAATTGCTATTCGAAAACTTGAATTTTATGCTGCCACCAAATGGAATAGTTGGGATTATTGGACCAAACGGAGCAGGAAAAACAACACTTTTCCGTATGATAATGGGTTTGGAAAATGCAGATAAAGGCAGTTTTGATGTTGGCTCAACAGTCAAAATCGGATATGTTGACCAAAGCCACAGCGATATTGACCCAGCGAAATCGGTTTTTCAGGTAATTTCGGGTGGCACTGATTTTATTCGCGTTGCCGGAAAAGAAATCAATGCGCGGGCATATCTATCGCGTTTTAATTTTACCGGTGCCGACCAGGAAAAACTTTGCGGAGTGCTTTCGGGTGGCGAGCGCAATCGTCTGCATTTGGCTCTTACGCTCAAATCGGAGGCAAACGTACTGCTGCTCGACGAGCCAACTAACGACATAGATGTAAACACTTTACGCGCTTTGGAAGAAGGACTTGAGAATTTTGCCGGTTGCGCAGTTGTTATTTCGCACGACCGCTGGTTTCTCGACCGTATTTGTACGCATATTATAGCATTTGAGGGCAATTCCGAGATTTTCGTTTTCGAAGGCAGTTACTCCGACTACGAAGAAAATAAACTTCGCCGCCTTGGCAACGAACAACCCAAAAGAATAAGATATAGGAAGTTAATGGAAAATTAATGAAAATACCCAATTATTCAAAAGCAAAACTATGATTTACAAAGAGCAACAATTTATAAAAGTCATTGAACAATCGTTCAAAATGTATAGAGAACACGGGCCACAAAGTCCGGAAAAGCTCAAACCTTTGCACAAATATTTAGCAGATGTCTTGCTTGATATTTGGGGAAAAGAATATGAAGTACATTATTATGGAGATAAAAACGCAGGCGACACCTCTAAAGAAAAAAAGATTACGGGTAAATATAATGACAAAAACATTGATATTACAGTTACAAAAGACAATGTTCCAATTTTTTGTGTTGGAGTAAAATTTGTTTCTTCTAATTATAAACAAAATGCTTACAATTACTTTGAAGGAATGATGGGAGAGACTGCTAATATTCAACGAATAGATGTGCCTTATGCACATATTATTGTCTTGCCTCAAAAACTGCCATATTTCGATAAACAAGGAAATATTACAAAATACGAAATTATCAAAGACAATGATATTCAAAAATATGTAAATCTGGTTTTTGATATTCAAAACCCGCATAAACCTTTTACAATGGGCTTTTTTGTGATTGATATAAATCAAGACAATACAATTTGTGCAAATGATTTACAATCTTTTTCGCGTGAAATAGCACAACTATTACAAAATAAATTATCAATGAGTACATTTTTTAATGAAATTAACGCATACAAAGATTACCTAAAAATCAAAAAGTAATGGCAAGTTTAGCAAAATCATATTCACAAGAGAAATTATTTGGACAAGTTTATACGCCCAATTTTATTGTGTGCAAAATTCTTGATGACATTGGGTTTAACTCGTCTGCAATTTTGGGCAAAAAAATTATTGACCCTGCTTGTGGCGATGGGCGTTTTCTGGTAGAAGTTGCAAAAAGAATAATTGAGGTCTCTGACGAAAAAGATTTAAAAGCCAATTTGGAGTGTATTTATGGTTGGGATATTGATGAATTTGCAATAATTGAATGTCGTGAAAATTTAAATAATTTGATAAAAAATAAAAATATTGATATTCAATGGAAAATTTCCGTAACAGATTCTATAAAAAAATATGAAAAACCAGATTTATTCGCTGTAAATACAGATTTTCAAAAATTCGATTTTATTGTAGGAAACCCGCCATATATTCGTATTCAACATTTGGATATTGTACAGCGACAATACATTCAAAATAATTATGATTTTTGCAAAAGCGGTTCAACTGATATTTACATTGCTTTTTATGAATTGTGTATCAATTTATTAGAAAAAAATGGAATTTGTGGTTTGATTACGCCAAATACATTTTTATTTACTGAAACAGCACGACAATTGAGGCAGTATTTTTCTGTAAATAAAAACATTCTGCAAATTACAAATTACGGTGATATTCAATTATTTAACAATGCAACAACTTATTCAGCAATAACTATTTTTAACACAAAAAATAACAAAAATTTCAAATTTCAGAAAGCAATAACAGAAAAAACTTTTGAAGAAAAAACTTTTGACTTTTCTGAATTAAAAGAGCCTTTTTGGCAACTTTCCACAGATGAAACAGAAATAATCAATGGGAAAAAATTAAAAGAAATTTGCAATATTCACGTTGGAATTACAACACTTTGCGATAGCGTATATATTTTTCCAATAGAAGAAATTGATGAAAATTTGGTTTGGGCAAATACAAAATTAAAAGGAAAAATAAAAATTGAAAGATCAATATTAAAACCAATTATCAAGGGCTCAAAACTAAAAAATCCCGAGCAAGAAATAGTAGAATATGTTTTATTTCCATACCAACAAATTAAAGGCAAAAACACGATAATTTCTGAAAAAGAATTAAAAGCAAAATTCCCTTTTGCCTACGATTATTTGCTGTCTGTTAAGCCGGAATTAGATAGACGCGACAATGGTGCGCCTAATTCTGTAGCGTGGTATGCTTTTGGCAGAAGTCAAGGATTAGACACGAGTTTTGGTGAAAAAATTATTTTTTCGCCGATGAATGACAAACCGAATTTTATTTTTTACAACAAACCTGAATGTACCTTTTATTCAGGTTATTGCATAAAATTTAAAGGTGATGCAAAAAAACTGATACGGCAGTTAAACTCTAAAAGAATGGAAAAATTTGTTGCAATGTCAAGTCGTGATTTTCGCGGCGGTTGGAAGGCATATAATAAAAAGATTATTGAAAATTTTGAAATTGAAGTATGAATGACTCGAAAATACATAATTTGGTAAAACAACGTCCTGAAATTATTCAAGCATTGGGCGAACGCCTTCACGAGAAAATTTCGGTGGAAAAGTTTTTATCGTTTTCAGTTTAGATGGAAAAATTGCCAACAAAGAAGTAATCACCGAAATCAAACAAGAAATTGAACGATTAAAAAAATGAAACTAAAAAAACTAAAATATTACCTGCTAACAATCATAATTTTAATGATTGCGGCTGTGATTTTTGCTGATTTGACAATAGAAAAATCGAGCAATAAATTGATTTACAACAATGTGTCCGAAATTCCGTATAACAAAGTCGGGTTGCTTTTGGGGAGTTCCAAATATTTGAAATCGGGCAAGATAAACGACTTTTTTGCGAACAGAATTACGGCTGCCGTTGAGTTGTACAATGCAGGGAAGATTGATTTTATCGTTGTCAGCGGCGACAACAGCCGTAAAAGTTACAACGAGCCGTTGGATATGCAAACCGAACTGATGGAAAATGGCGTTCCCGAAGAGCGTATTTTTTTAGATTACGCAGGTTTTCGCACTTATGACTCGGTAATTCGACTAAATAAAATTTTTGGGCAAAACAATTTTACCGTTATTTCGCAAGATTTTCACAATCGGCGTGCTGTTTATATCGCAAAACATTTTGGCTTAAATGCAGTTGCTTACGATGCAAAAGACGTGAGAGCATACAACGGCTTTTTGACAAAAGTAAGAGAGAAATTTGCTCGTGTAAAAGTTTTCGTTGATATTTTTACAAACAAAAGTCCTAAGTTTCTGGGCGAAAAAATTATGATTGAATAAAAGAAAAAATAACTACAAACCACACTAACATAAAGTAATAAAATAATATTTTAATGAGTCAAGCAAGTAAAACATACAAATACAATTTCAGAATTGAGCCGCAATATGTTGATTTTCAAAGCAAAGCATCGTTGGCTGCTATTATCGATATTTTGCTCACTACCGCCGGAGACAATGCCGATACTAATGGTTTCGGAATGCGCAACCTAAACCAAATTAACAGTTCGTGGGTGCTGCTCAGGTTGGCTGTCGAAATGAATGAATTTCCGCAGCAGTACGAAGATATACAAGTCGAAACATGGGTCGAAGATGTTGGAAAAATTTCAACAACACGAAATTTCAGAATTACTAACGCCGAAAATCAAATTATCGGAATGGCGGTCTCTATTTGGACAATGATAGACATTACTACGCGAAGACCGAAGTACTTGGAAGAACTCGAAGGTATTCGTGATTTTGCTACAGGCATTTCGCTGCCAATGGACAAGCCACTCAAAATTGATGCTGTGGACACGCCCGCTGTCGATTCGTTCAAAACAAAATATAGCCATATCGACATCAACGGACACACAAACAGCGCACATTATGTAACTTGGGTTAGCGATTGTTTTTCGCTCGACACTTATAAAACAAAAAAAATCAAACGATTTGAAATTAATTATATGCACGAAATCCTGTTCAACGAACTTGTGAGTATTCATTTTACCGAAAATATTAGCGATGATTTTCGCTTTGAAATAAAAAAGGAAGGACAAACGGCATGCCGTGCACGAATTATCTTTGAAGAAATATAAAATTAAGTAATGTAAAATGTATAATGTAAAATAACACAAGATGCAATTTTTCAATCATTTACAAAACCTGTAAGGTAACATTATTTTATTCTCATTACTTAGAACAGTTCCCGGATTGCAACTATTTAGGTGAACAAAAAATATAAAACGATAATTAATTAATCTAATCTTAAAACCTTATCATTATGTTAAAAATTAATAAATTCATTACTATTGCAGCAGTTATAGTAGTAGCACTATCTTGTTCGCTGAACAAATCTACTGCAAAACAAGACAATACACAATCAATAAATGCAAATGTATCGTGCGTTGCCTTTTACAATCTCGAAAATTTGTTCGACACAATTGACCAGCCCAACCGCGATGAAGAATATCTGCCAAATGGCGCAAACAAATGGAATACACGCAAATACACTTCAAAACTTCGCCACATGGCGCAGGCAATTTCGGTAATAGGTAAAACTCATTCATCGGTAGGAGCGGTTATTCTCGGGGTTTCGGAAGTTGAAAATCGCGGTGTACTCGAAGATTTAGTAAAAGAGCCTGCCATTGCCGACCGACATTATGAAATTGTACATTACGACAGTCCCGACCGACGCGGCGTAGATGTGGGATTACTCTATAACCCGCGCTATTTCACGGTTTCGAGCAGTAAATCGTTCTTTTTGGGCAAACAATTTTTGAACGAAACGCAATACAGCGATGCGCCAGATTCCACTTTCCTCACTCGCGACCAACTGTTAGTTTCGGGATATTTGCAGAACGAAAAAATCCATATCATTGTCAATCACTGGCCATCGCGCACCGGAGGCGAAAAACAATCGGAGCCACTACGCATTGCGGCTGCCAAATTGACACGTTCCATTGTCGATTCACTGTTAAAAACCGACAGTCAAGCCCGCATAATTGTGATGGGCGACTTAAACGATGACCCATTTAACGAAAGTTGCTCAAAAATTATGAACGCCAAAAAAGATAAAAACGAAGTCGCACCCGACCAACTCTACAATGTGTTTTGGAAAACTCACGAAAGTGGCACCGGCTCGCTGGTGTACAACAATCGCTGGAACTTGTTCGACCAAATAATGCTATCACATCAATTGCTCGGCAGCGATAATGATAAACTGCGTTTTTGGAAATCCGAAATAGTGCGCGAAGATTTTCTTTTTCAACAGGAAGGCGCATATAAAGGTACGCCACTGCGCACTCATGCCGGCGGTGCTTGGCTCGACGGCTACAGCGACCACCTCCCTACCCTTGTCTATCTTATCAAACAAAAAAAATAATATTCTTTTTTAATTACAAATTTTTAACTTAACACTACTTATTTATGGATTATCCAACATTGAAAGAAAAACTGATAATGCCCGAATATGGGCGCAATATACAGCAAATGGTAGAACATGCCATTACTATTGACGACCGCGACGAACGTACCCTTTGCGTAAAATCAATAATCAACACTATGGGAAACCTGTTTCCTTACCTGCGCGATGTGAGCGATTTTAAGCACAAACTGTGGGATCATTTAGCAATAATGTCGAATTTCAAGTTAGACATTGATTTTCCTTACGAAGTAATTCAGCAGGAAAACCTTTTTACATCACCAAAAAAGATACCATATCAAAACTCCAAAATCAGATATATGCACTATGGAAGTACCTTGCAAGAAATGATTGCCAAAGTGAGTGAATATCCTGATGGCGACGAGAAAATGGAACTTATTTTGTTGATGGCAAATCAGATGAAAAAATGTTTCCTCACTTGGAATAAGGAAGTGGTGGACGACCGCAAAATTTTTGACGACCTGCGCGAACTCTCTCATGGTAAAATCGATATTTCCGAAGACAATCTCAAACTCGTCGAAAGCAAGGATGTGCTGCAAAAAAATAATAGTAACAATAAAAAAAGAAGGTCATAATTCAGTTTTTTTCTACCAATTATGAAATGATGGTATAAAATAAATAGTAAATTTTCAACCCTTGTCAGGACAATAACTATAAACTATATATTATAAAATGATAACTCAATGTTTCACCTAAAATTAATAAATTTTCTCTGGATTGCTTCCACGACAAGTCGGGACACGTCGGAAATACCTCGCAATGACGGGAATAACAAGATCAGCCCGTCATTCTTGGTAAACCAAGCGGCAAGACGATTAGCGAGTAGAAAATAAAAAAAAATTAAATAAAAAGAAATGACGTAAATAGAAAAAATGTCTTTCTGCCTTTCTGTCTTCTTGTTTATTTATTAAGCGCAAGCGCTCTTTTATGTGAACAGAACGGCAATAAGACAAGAAGACACGACGAAATACAATATATTGGTTTTTAACGAATTACAAAAATAC
>JAITXR010000065.1 GCA_031284665.1 Paludibacter sp. | reverse complement strand
GGAAACGGTTGATTTCGCGCAGTTCGATTGCGCCGTTACCAAGTGTGCCAAGAATTGTTCGTCCGCTGGTTGCACCTAAATCAACGGCACAAAAATGTATGTTTTCCATAGTGTGTTTTTAATTTTTGATAAGATTTTTTTTTTATAATAAACAAGAAGGCAAGAAGACAAGAAGGCAAAAATTTATTTTGTATTTCTTTGCTCAAGAAAATAGTTGTTGTACTTTTTCTTTATTCCATCTTTCATTAGTATAACATTAAAATTCAAAACATAACCTAATTTTATGTGTCCTAATTTCATATAAGTTACTAATTGGGCTTCGTCTATAGGATATATATCGTATGTTGATTTCAATTCGAGCGCAATAATATCTTCGACCAAAACATCAATTCTGAAATTTTTATTCAATTTATTATCTTTATAATAAATTGGTAAAAAAACCTGATTTTCGACTTTTAATCCTTTTTTTATCAGTTCAAAAACCAAACATTCTTCATAAACTGATTCCAAAAGTCCCGGACCAAGTTCTCTATGGACATCAAAAGCACAATCAAGAATTATCTTGCCGATTCTTTCGTATTCTTCTTTTGGAATAATATCTATGTTTTTCATAGTTTATAAAATTTCGTCTTGACTTTTTGTCGTTCTGTCGTTCTGTTCACAATAAAAAAATTCATCATTAATATTGTTGCCAAAAATACGATATTTAATCGGAATGTAAACCATTGAAATTGATTTTAATTCTGTGCATTTTGGTACACTACAATTTCGGGTTTTGAGCAAAGTCCGCTTTCCATCGGCTGCCAATGCCCGTAACCGGTTTTTTTGTAGTTTATATCTACAATGTTTATTTCCTTGAAAATGCGCCATTCAACTTTGCGGCGGTCGTAGTCGGCTATGCGATTGGCATTGAGATTTGTAACTTCAATCCGCAAGTTGTTTTCGCCTTTGAGCAGAAATGTCGAAATGTCGAGTTGGAAGGGGACTGACCACGCTACGCCTGCCTCTTTGCCGTTTACAAAAACTCGTGCACTTTCGCGCACATCGCCCAGATTGAGGATGTATTGATTGGTTGATAATACGGAATTGATGTTAAATGTGGTGTTGTAAACTCCTGTTCCGCTTAGTATTTTTAGGGTATCGTTATTAAGGTCAGTCCACGATTTAAAGTCGTGCAGGGTGTAAGTTTGTTTTACGCTTGGGTTGCTGTCAACAAAATTTAGTTTCCACGCGCGATTTAATGCTATGGTGTTGACTTTATTGCCGCGATATTTCCATTTTGCAATATTGATATTTTCGTTGGTAAATGTTTTTAGAATCAACGATTCGCCCGATTTGAGTTGCAAATAAACTTGAGTTTTGCCGTTCAGGTTTTGCAGGCGTGCTTTGCCTGTTTTGCCTGTCAGAGGGTCGAAAATTTCGGCTGATGTTGCTTTTACCGCAAGTGTTATCCAGCCGTCGGTGTCCTGATTTTGCAGTGCTGAGATAAAGTAGTGATAACCGCTTTCGTTTGTGCGGCGGATGGCGTGCAGTCCGTATTTGGTTATCATTTCTTCGGCTTGAATTTTTGTGGCATTAAGTACTTGCGGGTAATTTTTGCCGGTAATTATCATGCCTTTTCCGTAATTTTGAGCCGATACGATTGAGAAATCGTTGATGGCAGGTAATCGTTCAACAATTTTATTGAGTGATGCTTTCCTGTTATCCAAATCAAAAAGTCCGGGTACATCGTTTGGATAATTGCCAATAAACACTACGGTTGCTCCTTGATTGGCAAGTTCAACGATTTGCAGCAGTACATTTTCGGGGATATGATTAACGGCAGGAATGATTAACGCTTTGTATTCGGCGCCGCTTTGGGTAATCAGTTTGCCGTTATCGGCTCGGGATGATAAAATAAATTTGTCGGACACATAATCCACATCGTAGCCATTGGTATAAATGGAAGTTACGGCGTGAATAAATTCGGGCATTCGTTTTTCCATATCGTGAATGGAGAATTGCAGGAAACGTCCGGGCTGTTCGTGCCAAGTGTCGTAAACGGGGAGATAAACCAAGAAGTCGTTGTTGGGCATCCCTGTTTGCAGAAACGATTGGCAGCGGGTTATGTATTGAAACATTGCCGGCACATCGCGCCAAAAAGTGTTGGTGGGCGACATATTTATCGATGCATAGAAACGCCATCCGGGCCACGCTGCCTCGCGGGGCGAATATGCTGTGCCGTGAAAGTAAACGTGATTAACACCGGCGGCAAACATTAAATCGAGGTCGGGTTTGCATTGCGATAGCGATGTGCGAAAGTGTTCGGTAAGCCATGTCAGTGTTTCGGACGAGGTGTATTGTTTGCCCGCGATATGTGCTGCCGAGGATGCGTATTTAAGCATCGAGAGGTCGGAGTCGTTTTTGCGGGTGAGCGAGTCGCGGCGCAAACCTTTGATATTGAAATTTGATAAGCCAAAGCCTTCACATTCAGGAATATCGACCGTGGCGTATAAGTCAATCAGATTGCCGGGTGAGCCGTGTGCCTGATTGCGGGTTTTGCTGCCGTGAAGGTGCGCCCAGTCAGTCCATTGCTGAGTAAAGTTTTCGAGTAGCAGGTCGGATATTGTCTGGCGATAATCGGAAATTAAACGTTTGTGAATATCACCGGCGTTATTATCCAAAAACTCGCGCAGATAGGTTTCGAGTTTGTAACCGCGGCGATGTTCAAACTGTTCAAAAAAGTCGTTTGTCCAGTCCGAGCCATATACTTCGTAGGAATCATTAAAGAAATTATGAGGAAAATCCACACCCGATTTTTGGAAGGCGGCAGTAAACTTGTCGAGATATTTCTTGACAGCCGGAGCGGAATAATGGTCGAGTACGTATCCTTCGCCGCCGGGGGCAGCGCGTTTTACCTGTTGCAAAGTATGCCCGTTGAAGGCGGCAATAATTTTCCAGTCGCCTTGTGGTACGCGCCAGATTGCCTTAAAGTCGTTGCCCACAGTTTTGGTAATATCGATGCAAGTGTCGGCAGAGAAAGCCATTAGTCGTTGCAATTTGGCATCTTGCTGATTTTTTTCGAGGGCAAAGATTTCTTCCAGAAATATACTTCCGCCCGTTGCCTCCCAAGTACGGACAAGCAGTCGCGCGGCGGCATCGTCAACAGTAATTTCGGGACCGCCAAAGGGCCATCCTGTGCCGGTGTTCATATCGGTAAAAATGCCGTTTTGACTGCCTGCGTTTTCGGTTGTTTTGAGCATTTCCATCCAGCGGGGCGATAGGAAATCGATGTCGTTAGCCTCGTTTCCTTGTACGCCATAGATTGGGGTAATTTCCACCGCTCCAATTCCGGCTTTGCCGTATTGTTGCAGATTGTAGGTGAGATTGTCGGCATCCACTGCGCTGCCGAGCCACCACCAGCGGGTAGCGGGTTGCATTTCGCGATTGGCAGGATACCAGTCAGTAATGTTTTGTGCCATAATGGGAGTACTGCATAGCAGCAGAAGGGCGAAGAATAGATTGTGTGTTTTCATTGTATTATAAAATTTGAATGGTTTGAATGGTTTGAATGGTTTGAAGATAGAAGATAGAAGATAGAAGTTAGAAGTTAAAGAAGTTTATAAAGTTTGAATGTTTGAATAGTTTGATTTGTTTGAAGTTTTACCTAATTAGTAGTCTTTCCGTGTACCGTGTACCGTTCGCAGTTCACCGTTTACCGTTTATCCGGATTAACCTGTATTTGTTCCTTGTTCTATTTATTAGATTACAAAAATAAGTTTTTTTTCTGATAATTATGTTTAAAAGATAATTAATTATGAAGTTAAAGAAGGTGCACGATGAACGGTACACGGTGCGGGTAATAGCAAACTCAGCCCGTCATTCTTGGCAAGCCAAGCGGCAAGCCGATTAGCGAGTAGGGGATAAAAAAAAATTAAATAAAAAGAAATGACGTAAATAAAAAACAACCAATGAAATATAGCAAATTGAATATATTTAACATTCCGTAGGAATGTATCGCTCGGTAGAAAATGCGCCACCCATCTCTGTTCTGCATTCCGTAGGAATGCGACCTTTTAGATGGAAGCATTCCTACAGAATGCTGGAATATGTGTTATCCGTTATTTCTACCGAGCGATAATCCCTA
>JAITXR010000040.1 GCA_031284665.1 Paludibacter sp. | reverse complement strand
TGAAAAAACTGTGCAAAAGTAAAACTTTTTTTTCATTCTACAATAAATATATTCATAAAATTTCTATTGCAGTGGCTGACAGGTGTGTGTTGCGTGGTGCGGTAACTACAAAATTCCTTTTTCGGCATTAAAAGTTGAATGTTCCAATTTTTTGCCAATCAATTTTTGAATGTCTTTGAGCAGCGGTTGCTCTTCGGTGGCGCAGAACGAAAGCGAAAGTCCTATGTTGCCGGCTCTGCCTGTTCGTCCGATGCGGTGCACGTATGTTTCGGGCACTTCGGGCAGGTCGTAGTTTATCACCAATTCCAACTGGTTAATATCGATGCCTCTGGCTGCAATGTCGGTGGCGATTAACACGCTGATATTGTTCGACTTAAAATCGGCAAGGGCACGCTGACGTGCGTTTTGCGACTTGTTGCCGTGAATGGCAGCACTTTTTATATCGGCTTTGCTCAGGATTTTGGCAATCTTATCTGCGCCGTGCTTTGTGCGCGAAAAAACCAAGACCGACTGCGGTTTCCGCTTTTTCAGCAGTTGAATCAACAATTTGCTTTTGTCGGTTTTTTCCACAAAATAAACGCTCTGTTCAATGGTGTCCACCACCGATGATGTGGGTGCAACTTCCACTCTTACAGGCTTATGCAGTATCGAACTCGACAGTTTGGCGATGCTGTCGGGCATTGTTGCCGAGAAAAAAAGTGTCTGTTTTTGTGGTGGCAATTTTGGCAAAATACGCTTAATATCGTGAATAAAACCCATATCGAGCATTCTGTCTGCCTCGTCGAGCACAAAATATTTGATGCTGTCCAATTTTATAAATCCCTGTGTCATCAAGTCCAACAAACGTCCGGGTGTGGCAACCAAAATATCAATACCTTTTTTAAGTTGCTCTGTTTGAGGGTTTTGATTTACGCCGCCAAAAATTACCGTATGTCGCACCGAAGTATATTTGGCGTAATCGGTAATACATTCGCTTATCTGAATAGCCAATTCGCGCGTTGGCGTAAGAATTAACGCTTTTATTTTGCGATTTTTGTCCGTTTCCAGATACAAATGTTGAATGATTGGAATGGCAAAGGCGGCTGTTTTGCCTGTGCCTGTTTGCGCCAAACCGAGAATGTCGTGGTGGTTCAGTGTTGGTGGAATTGCCTCTTCCTGTATCGGGGTGGGAGTTTCGTAGCCTTTTTCGTCAATAGCCTTTAATATCGAATCAATAATACCTAATTCTTTAAATGTCTTCAATTTCGTTTTTATTTAGAGTACAAAGGTAATCATTTATTTTTTATTAATGGTGATTCTTCTCTAAAAAAAGAAGTACGGGCGTTTTTACTACAAAAGAAATGTTTTGTTTTATGCAAGATATTTATTACTTTTGCATTGATTTATAAACAAAACAGAAAAAGGAGGAAAATTATGGAATATACCGCTATTATTGAAAAAATTTCTGATGATTGCTATATTGCAAGTTGCGCAGAAATAAAAGGTGCTAATACACAGGGCAGTACGATTGAAGAGGTAAAGGCAAATCTTTCGGAAGCAATACAGTTAGTATTAGCAACTGAAAAATCGCTTGCGATTGAGCAGTCGCGAAAAAGTACAAGAAAGCCATTTTTCAGGAAAGTAGCAGCAATTTTATGAAACGAACAAAATTTATAAAATATTTGTCGGAAAATGGCTGTTATTTAAGCAGAGAAGGCAGCAATCACTCTGTTTTTGTTAATCAACGAAACAACAATATATCTGTTGTGCCTCGACACCCTGACATTAACGATATTTTGGCAGTCAAAATTTGCAAAGATTTAGATATTCCAAAAATCACATCACATTAAATTGTACTTTATAAAAATAATTTATGCCACAGAAAATTGACATATACAAGCGCGTGGAACTTTTAACAAAGGAATATAAAAGGCTAATGGCGGGGCAGGTAGATTTGGAAAAATATACCTATTATTCTATTACCTATCATTCCACTGTTATTGAGGGCAGCACGCTTACCGAAAGTCAAGTTTTTGATTTGCTCGAAAATGATTTTACAGCAAAAAACAAACCTTTTTCGCACCACTTGATGGTAATAGACCACCACAAAGCACTCGAATTTTTGTTGGAATATGCAGAAAAAAAACAGCCTGTCAATTTGCAATTTATACAGAAAATAGGCGGAATGGTAGTGCAAAACACAGGTGCGCAATACAATGTGGCAGTAGGCAGTTTCGACAGCACAAAAGGCGATTTGCGACTGTTGAACGTGCGAGCGGGCAGCCGTTCTTTTCCCAGCCACTCCAAAGTGCCTGATTTGCTAAACAAATTGATTGCCGAAACGCAAAAAGAAATGCAGACAGTAAAAACTTTTCGCGAAAAATGCGAGTTGGCATTCCGTTTGCATTTTCGTTTTGTGAGCATACACCCATTTGCCGACGGCAACGGAAGAACTTCGCGTTTGCTGATGAATTACATACTTGCGTACTTCAATTTGCCTGTTTTTTTCGTTTTCAAAGAAAACAGAAGGGCATATATCACCGCCTTAGAAACGGCACGAGAGAACGAAAACGACAGCGTTTTTTATAATTTTATGTTTAAGCAATACGAAAAATTTTTGAAAAAAGAGATAACAGAAATCGAAGGTTAATTCTTTTGCACTATATCTTCATTAAAAAAGTCCTTAAAATCTGCTAATTTGCTGATTTTAAGGACTTTCTTCTAAGTCGGGATGACAGGATTTGAACCTGCGACAACACGCCCCCCAGACGTGGACTCTACCGGGCTGAGCTACATCCCGCTCGCCGTTTTTTTCGGTGTGCAAAAGTACAAAAAATAATTAACAATAGAAAATGAATAATCGTTTTTTTTGAAAGATATTTTTATCTGTTTGTTTTTTAGCAATTTACAAAGTGAGAATATTGATTTTAAACAAAAAAAGTCGTCCCGAATTCACTTCGAGACGACCTCACTTATTATGAAACAAAATTTATTTTTTTGTGATTACGCGAATCATTTCAACTAATTTGTTGGAATAACCCCATTCGTTGTCGTACCACGACACTACTTTTGCAAAGTTAGCGTCCAAAGAGATACCTGCTTTTGCATCAAATACTGATGTGAGCGAGCAATCTCTGAAATCGGTAGAAACAACTGCTTCTTCGGTGTAGCCGAGTACTCCTTTGAGTTCGCCTTCCGAAGCAGCCTTCATTGCTGCGTTGATGTCTTCTTGTGTAGCAGGTTTTTCCAAAACTACGGTTAAGTCCACCACCGATACATCGGAAGTAGGAACGCGCATCGACATACCTGTCAATTTTCCGTTCAATTCAGGAAGTACTTTGCCCACTGCTTTTGCAGCACCGGTAGAAGAAGGAATGATGTTTTCCAAAATTCCACGTCCGCCGCGCCAATCTTTTGAAGATGGTCCATCAACGGTTTTTTGCGTTGCCGTAGCAGCGTGAACAGTTGTCATTAAGCCTTTTACAATACCGAATTTGTCGTTCAACACTTTGGCAATAGGAGCCAAGCAGTTGGTTGTGCACGATGCGTTCGAGATAATGTCTTGTCCTGCATAACTATCGCTATTTACGCCAAAAACAAACATTGGGGTAGCATCTTTTGAAGGAGCTGAAAGAATAACTTTCTTTGCACCTGCCTCAATGTGCTTGCGAGCGGTGTCGTCAGAAAGGAAGAATCCTGTTGATTCTACAACAACTTCTGCGCCTACTTCGTTCCATTTCAAGTTTGCAGGGTCTCTTTCTGCTGTCAAACGAATTTTTTTGCCATTGACAATCAGAGTGTTACCATCTACAGCGATGTCGCCTTTGAATGCACCGTGAACTGAATCATATTTGAGCATATAAGCCAAATAAGCCGGTTCTAACAAATCGTTGATACCTACCACTTCAATGTCGTTGAAGTTATACACTGCGGCGCGAAATACCATACGTCCGATGCGCCCAAATCCATTAATGCCTACTTTAATCATTTTTTTTTAGATAAAATTTTTTAGATATTGTTATTTTATTGATTTTCAGAGATTTAACCAATCGTTTTTTTTAAAAAGGTATCTACTGCTTTTCGCCTGCAAAGGTAATAAAATTCTATCGAATAACAATGTGAAATTTTACTAATTTTATTATTGTTGTATATTATGGATACAAGTGTTTTTTTAACCCTTATTTTTTTGAAGTTCCCTTAGTAGTTTAAGCGTTTGCTTTTTCCCCCAAATAAATTTGGGGGTTATTCACAGGCAACGCCTAACAGCGTTAGGTATTTTGTTTCTGCATTTCTAAATTAAAATCCCACACGACGGCGTTCTTCTCTGCCACCTTCCATTTCCTTTTTTATCTTTTCGTACTGCTTTATTACATCTATTGTAATAGTTGGCTTTTGATTTTTTATTATAAATTCCAAAGTTTCCATTGAAACACGTTGCGTTTTTTCGCGAATAACCTTGCGTGAAGCCTCATCAACAAGCAATTTTATATCGCTTGATACATAATTCTCGGTAAGTGTTGCCAAACGTTCGTAGTCTATTCCGAAATCAATAGGGCGGTTTTTGAGATACAACTCAAACATTGCTCGCCGTGCCTCAAAATCAGGAGGCGGAATGTAAAACCATTTTTCCAGCCGTCCTGCACGAAGCGTTGCCTTGTCAATAAGTTGCGGTTTATTTGTTGAGCCAATCACAAAAACGCCCGAATTTCCAATATTATCCAATTGCGATAAAAACTCGTTTACTTCGCCGCTTTGACTTTGATTATTAACGCTTTCGCGGTCAGGTATCATTGCCTCTAACTCGTCAAAATAAAGGATTGTTGGTGCTTTTTCGCGTGCCTCTTTGAAAAGACTGCCGATTTTCTCTTGCGTACCGTGAATATAAATACTTGCAAGGTCGGAAGCAATGACTTTGATAAAATTATAACCCGCTTCTTCGGCAAAACGTTCAGCAAAAAAGGTTTTGCCACAGCCCGGAGGACCATATAATAACATTCCGTTGGGGAGTCCTAAATTATGCAATTTATACTCTTCAGGATTATCAATTACATTAATCACATCGTTTTGTAACCGCTCTTTCAGTTCTTTCATTCCTGCAATAGCAGCAAAACCTTTCCCTTTGGTGTTTTGCGTAGCAAACGACTTTGTTGTTTGTTTGTTTTTATCTTCTTTTGTTTCTGTTTCCTCAACGTCTATTTCTCCATTTAATGCTTGCACAAATTCTGTTGCCGATTGAAAACGTTTTTCTGTATCGTGGTGTAATGCCTTTTGTAAAATATTCAAAATAGATTCATCAAAATCAACAATTTCGCCCGATAGGTTTGGAAAGGCAAGCGGTTTTTGACGAGCCTCTAAAATAAGTTCTTCGGCTTTTGTGCGTTCTGCTAAATAGGACGAAATGTCTTTGTGCCACGGCGGAATACCAAAAACCATCTGATACATTACCGCACCAACCGAAAATAAATCGGATTGTGGAGAGAAAACGCCTGCCGTAATACATTCCGTGGCTGTATAGTGTAAATTCAAATCGCTTTTATTGAACGATTTTGACGACTGAAGAAACGACCGCGCATAACCAAAATCAATAATTTTAGATTTGAGAATATTACCCGACAAATCCAACATTATATTTTGTGGGGTAATCTCGTTGTGAATAATCGGCGTAGGCAAAGTGTGCAAATAGGCAAGTCCGTTGAGCACACCATTGACAATTTGCTTTATATCGTATATTGTAGAAAACGACTCTCTGGCAAACTTTTCCGTCAATGTTTCGCCCGCAATAAAATCCAACACCAAATAAACATACTTTTTGCCTTCCACCAACACTTCTCCGCTGTCTTGATACGACACTATATTTGCGTGCTTTATTTTTTTCAAAAATTCAATTTCGAGCAAATTATTATTCGTGTCAAAAGACGAATAATGCACTTGCGCCACATTAAACAATTTCAGAAAGTAAAGCTTGCCGTCTATGCCTTTTACGCGGTAAGTTTCGGCGTTATGCCCTTTTTTGATAAAAAGCATAACACTATACTTGCCGTCAATAAGCGTGTTTTTTTGTAATGTTCCTTTTGTCATAATTTTTTACTTTTGATTGGATTAAAAAGTGAAACAAGCAATGCAAAACCAATAACAACATCTACAATATTCCACATCATTCTGCCCAAAGCAATTTTTGCAAAAGGTTGAAATAAAATTGCGAGTATAATACACACAATCATTTCAGCGTTATTCTCTTCTTTGTATGCCCAATACGCCAAAACTGCAAAACAAACCAGTGCAACAAAGCGCACGAGCTGATAAAAGCCATACGGCATATCAAGCAGGCAAAGAAAGAGGAGGATTGAGAGCATTATTTTGATAATTTTGTTCATACCGTTTACGCTAATTTGAACCCTTTGGGTGCTTTCTTTGAAGTTGCCTTGTTGTACGGACAAATGTAGATTGTTGCTATTTGCTTGCCATTTACAGATATTCGGTATGCGTCAATGACATTCGCAATGTTTGGTGCTCGCCTTGAGCCAATTCTATCGAATGTAATAGATTCGCCGTTCGTTGTTTTTAATTTTCGCAAATAAAAATAACTGTCAGGAATTGAACGTACGGGAATTGGATTGGTAATTTCTATTCCAAATTCGCCATATCCTTCGGGCATTTCCTCTTGGTCTGTTCCATCGGGATTCGTTAACTTTGAAAATTCTGTTAGTTTATCCAATATATTTGCTCTGTCATTTTTTGAAAGTAAATAGGCATAAAAATCGTTTAATGATTTATCGTCAAAATAATGCAAAGCATAGTGTGAAAGATGTTGTTCCAAACGTTCTTTGCTGAATTCATTATTCAAACTTGTTGTATAACAGATGCTTGATGATTTCAAAAAGATTGTTTGCGCCGTTTCTTTGTCAACTTTGTTGTTTAGAATACGAAGCAATTCTTTTGTTCCCGCTTCAATATCACTTTTCCCATTCGGAAAAATTGCTTTGTTCACCTTGTTAACTAAATCTTGCAATTCGTTTTTATTCTGTTTCTGTTTTGTAACGTTAATCGTTTTAATAATGAAAATCGCTACTATAACAATTCCTGTAATAATCAAAAATATTAGCATATTGTATCTCCTTTCTTTTAACCTAATGTATCTGTTGGTAATTCATCTCTCGGTACCAGCTGCACAATTTCCACCAAAATTGGGCGAATATTATTGTTTCCATTCGCTACTTGTTGTAATCCTTGATTGATTAACTGACGCGCTTTTGTAGGATTTTTCCAATGAAATTGATTGAAGTTCTGATTTAATACTTGCAGCATTTGCACATCTTGAGAACCGCCTGTTACTGAGTTACGCAAATTGTAATCTAAACTTTCTATTTCTGAAATCAATTCTTTTGCTGCACCACGATTTTTTTCTTTTAGGGTGTGTTCTACATTCTGCTTAATATTTTGCAATTCAGATTCTATTGAGCTCATATCTAAATCGCCATCATCGCCACGTGCTTTAATTATCTGTACCAATTTCTCCAATTCAAAATAAGCATCTTTTAATTCCTGCTCAATCTGTGGCCACTCTTGTTGTTTTTCCAACGTATCAAGTAGCAACAGTTCTTTGCGCAAACCATCAAGGATTTTCATTTTGCCGTCCGCGCTGCCTTTTTCGTTTTCGAGTTGATTTTCAAGATTTTCAAGCCGTTCCGAAATTTCGTTGGCATTGACGGTATGGGCTGTGCGTTTGGCATTGGCTATTTTCTTCGTTAATTCGCTTGTTTCGGGTGCTTCAATATCCTTGATTGGAATTTCAAGTTCTTCAGTGTATTCCAAAAATGGAAATTCCGCCTCAAATTTCATTAATCCCGATTTATCTACTTTGATAGTGATATTTACATCACTACCTTCGGGCAACAACGCTGGCATATTTTCGCCCGTAATAATTACTTCATTCACAAGATTATTAAGTTCCGGATTGGATTTTTCCGCATTGTAATCACCTTGATAAATAGGAATGCGGATTTTGTCGCTTGCCATTCCGGGACGGATTGCGTTTCGGGTTTTCAGTCCGTTTGATACGCCGGTAGCGGGATAGCGGTTGTTCTTCTCCAAGCCTTTGATGGGCATTATTAAGTCCTTTTCTTCGTCTGCAAAATGTTTCACAATACAGATATGATAGGGCAAAACTTGCATACCGTCAAGATTGCCAATGCCTTGCAAAATATTGAATTGATTTGGCTCGCAATCAATACGGTTTCCTTGTTCATCATACACGTTGATTGTGAATGAATTAGAACGTCCTTCAACGAGTTGCATATTCATAAGAATGGT
>JAITXR010000409.1 GCA_031284665.1 Paludibacter sp. | reverse complement strand
TTTTCAGCAAAAAGCATTCAGTATTTTGCCTAAGAACAAAAAGCAAAACAGGTTACCGTATAAAAATTAGGCAACCTGTTTTGCTTATAAGTGAAAGAATTATTCTTCTGTTTTTTCTTCGCTTTCGGCAGTTTCGATTTGTGCATCCTCTACTGCTGCAGTTTCTTCAACTACTTCTTCGGGTACAACATCTTCTACTACTTCAGTTTTAGCAGCCACCGGCTTTTTTTCGCTTACAGGCTCTGCATCTGCTGCTTTTTTGGCAGTCGAACGGCGAGTACGAGTTGATTTTTTCGCAACTTTGTCTTTCAACATATTTTCGTTGTAGTCCACCAATTCGATAATACACATTTCGGCAGCATCTCCCAAGCGGAAACCTGTGCGCAAAATTCGTGTATAACCTCCGGGGCGAGTGCTGATTTTTTCGGAAATTGTGGTAAACAATTCCGTAACAGCCTCTTTGCTACGCAGATACGAAAATACTGTACGGCGCGAGTGTGTTGTATCTTCTTTTGCTTTTGTGAGCAATGGTTCTACATACACTCTAAGTGCCTTTGCTTTTGCTAATGTTGTTGAAATTCTTTTGTGCTGTATAAGCGACACAGCCATATTTGCAAGCATTGCCTTGCGGTGAGCCGACTTACGACCCAAATGATTGAATTTTTTATTATGTCTCATTTTTATTACTCTTTATCTAATTTATATTTAGATACTTCCATTCCGAAATGCAAATTCAAACTTTCGAGTTTCTCGTCAAGTTCAGTAAGCGATTTTTTGCCAAAGTTTCGGAATTTAAGCAAATCGTGTTTGTGGAAAGCCACAAGTTCACCAAGTGTTTCTACATCTGCTGCTTTCAAGCAGTTAAGCGCGCGAACAGACAATTGCAAGTCGGTCAGTTTGGTTTTAAGCAACTGACGCATACGCAGAACTTCCTCGTCAAAAGTTTCGTTCCCTTCATTTTCAGAAGTTTCGATAATGATTTTTTCGTCGGAAAAAAGCATAAAGTGATGTATCAAGATTCGTGCGGATTCTTTCAATGCGTCTTTAGGATTAATTGAGCCATCGGTATCAATTTCGAAAACAAGTTTTTCAAAATCGGTAACTTGCTCAACGCGGAAGTTTTCGATAGAATATTTCACATTCCGAATAGGCGTAAAAATTGCATCGATAGGAATTACTCCTATTTCGTTGCTGTCGTTACGGCGGTCTTCCGAAGGTGAGTATCCCCTACCCTTGCTTATTGTGAGTTGGATTTTGAAATTTGCAGTCGAGTCCATTTCGCAAATCACAAGTTCGGGATTGAGAATAGAAAATCCGGTTAATTGCTTTCCTATATTGCCAGCCTTGAAATTTGTAGAATTTGCAACATGTATTGTTACCGATTCTGTGTCAATTTCATCGACTATCTGTTTTAAGCGCACTTGTTTAAGGTTAAGAATGATATTGGTAACGTCGTCGATTACTCCCGGAATTGTCGAAAATTCGTGGTCAATACCTTCTATTTTTATAGAAGTTATTGCAAAACCTTCGAGCGATGAAAGTAAAATTCGACGCAGGGCATTACCAACAGTAATTCCGTAACCGGGTTCGAGGGGTCGAAATTCAAACTTACCGTGGAAGGCAGTCGATTCCAACATAATAACCTTTTCGGGTTTTTGAAATGCCAATATAGCCATAGTTTTATTACTTATTATTTAGAGTATAACTCAACAATCAACTGTTCCTTAATATTTTCAGGAATATCTTCTCGCACAGGAATGTGCAAATAGGTACCGGCAAGTGAGGCTGCATCGTATTCAATCCACTTATATTTTTCGTGGCTAAATCCGGCAAGCGATTCGCTAACAACTTCCATTGATTTAGCTTTTTCGCGTATGCCAACTACTTGCGATGGGCGCACCAGATACGACGGAATATTAACTACTTTTCCATCTACCACAATGTGGCGGTGGCTTACCAACTGGCGTGCAGCAGCACGTGTTGGAGCAAAACCGAGACGATACACAATGTTATCGAGCCGCGATTCAAGTAATTGTAATAGAACGACACCGGTTACACCTTTGGTACGTTGCGCTTTAAGATATAGATTATGGAATTGTTTTTCCAACACTCCATAAGTATATTTTGCTTTTTGTTTTTCGCGCAACTGAATACCATATTCCGACGTTTTGCGGCGATGGTTTTGTCCGTGTTGCCCCGGAGGATAATTCTTTTTAGTCAATGTTTTATCAGGTCCGAATATGGCTTCGCCAAACTTACGGGCAATCTTTGTTTTTGGTCCGATATATCTTGCCATTTTATTTTTTTTATTAGTAATTTACTGTTAAACTAAATTATACTCTTCGTCTTTTAGGTGGACGACAACCATTGTGTGGGAGTGGTGTAACATCAATAATTTCTGTTACTTCTATACCAGCTCCGTGTATAGTACGAATAGCCGATTCGCGACCATTACCGGGTCCTTTTACATACGCTTTTACTCTACGCAAACCGAGGTCAAATGCAATTTTTGCACAATCCTGAGCAGCCATTTGTGCTGCATAAGGAGTGTTTTTCTTTGAACCACGGAAGCCCATTTTACCTGCCGACGACCACGAAATTACTTGTCCATCGCTGTTGGTAAGCGTAACAATAACGTTGTTGAATGATGAATGTACATGAAGTTGTCCGTTTCCATCAACTTTTACAACACGTTTTTTGGCTGCAACTGTTTTTTTTGCCATATCTGTGAAAAAAATTTTATTTAGCTAAAAATTCGCTAACAATTAAACATCTTATTTAGTTGCTTTTTTCTTATTTGCAACTGTTTTCTTCTTTCCTTTCCGAGTACGAGCGTTATTCTTCGTACTTTGACCTCTAAGAGGTAGACCTATACGGTGGCGGATGCCACGATAGCAACCAATATCCATCAAACGTTTGATGTTAAGTTGTACTTCCGAGCGCAAATCGCCTTCTACATTGTAGTGAGCGCCGATTATTTCGCGGATTTTTGCTGCTTGGTCGTCAGTCCAGTCCTTCACCTTAATGTCGATATCGACACCGGCTTGTTCCAAAATCTTTTTTGCGCTGCTGCGACCTATTCCGTAGATATAAGTTAGTCCAACTTCCCCGCGCTTGTTTTGGGGTAAATCTACTCCGACAATTCTGATAGCCATAAATTTTATTTATTTTGCTAATTAAAAGGTTAATAATTATCCCTGACGTTGTTTAAACTTGGGATTTTTTTTGTTAATTACGTACAACCGTCCTTTACGACGCACAATTTTGCAGTCGTCAGTACGGGGTTTTATAGATGCTCTGACTTTCATATTTTTTTGTTTTTTTTAATTGTTTTCCGATTTATATCTGAACGATATTCTGCCTTTAGTCAAATCATAGGGCGACATTTCAACTTTTACCTTATCGCCCGGTAAAATTTTGATGTAGTGCATACGCATTTTCCCCGATATGTGCGCTGTGATGACGTGTTTATTTTCCAACTCAACACGGAACATTGCGTTCGACAACGCTTCGGTTATTATTCCATCAAGGTCTATTGATGATTGTTTTGCCATTTTTTTTGTTTTATTTTATTGCTCTATCTCCCAATACCTGTTCGATATATTCAAATGAAGATAAAATATCTGCTTTGCCTTTGCGTATTGCCAGCGAGTGTTCAAAATGAGCCGATGGTTTACGGTCGAGTGTTCGAGCTGTCCATCCATCATTTTCGATTACTATCCGACGACCACCAAGATTTATCATTGGCTCAATTGCAATGGTCATCCCTTCTTTGAGCATTATTCCATTGCCTCGATTGCCATAATTTAGCACATCGGGGTCTTCGTGCAAATTTTTACCAACTCCATGTCCTGTCATTTCTCTTACTACCGAGTAACTGCGTTCTTCACAATACTGCTGAATTGCGTTTCCAATATCTCCCAAACGTTTGCCTGCTACTGCCTGTTCTATTCCTTTATACAAGGATTCTTTGGTTGTGCGCATTAGAGCAACAATTTCGGGCTTAACTTCGCCCACGCAAAATGTATATGCCGAATCGCCGTGAAATCCGTTTTTATATACTCCAATGTCAACAGATACAATATCTCCGTCAGTCAAAACAACTTTTTCGGAAGGTATCCCGTGAACTACCTGTTCGTTTACCGAAGTACATATTGATTTCGGAAATCCATTGTAATTAAGAAACCCCGGCACTGCTCCATTATCTCTGATAAACTCGTCGGCAACTTTGTTGAGTTTTTCGGTTGTAACACCCGGCTCAATTATTTTTGCAACTTCGGCTAATGTTTTAGCAATTAACAGATTGCTGATTCTCAACAACTCTATCTGTTCATCAGTTTTAAGGAAAATCATCTTCTTCTATTATTAATAAGCGGCAATACTACCCGACCGACCTTTTATTCTGCCCGATTTAAGCAATCCATCGTAATGGCGCATAAGCAGGTGACTTTCGATTTGCTGCAATGTATCGAGTACTACACCAACCAGAATTAACAGTGATGTGCCTCCGAAAAATTGTGCAAACGATTGATTAATTCCAAGTAAATGCGCAAACGCCGGCAAAATAGCAACTAACGCCAAGAATATAGAGCCGGGAAGTGTTATCCTCGACATTACTTCGTCAATATATTCTGCAGTTTTTTTACCCGGTTTAATTCCGGGGATAAAACCATTATTACGTTTCATTTCTTCTGCCATCATTGTTGAATTTACAGTGATTGCAGTATAAAAATATGTAAATGCTATAATCAGCAATGCAAAAATTACATTATACAGAAATCCTCTACCTGCCAAAAAGCTCATCATTACTGAACTGTCGGTATTTGAGCCGTATTGCATAACTGCAGCAGGAATAAACATAATTGCTTGTGCAAAAATGATAGGCATCACGTTAGCAGCGTTTACTTTAAGAGGTATGTACTGACGTACTCCGCCATACTGTTTGTTGCCCACAACTCGTTTTGCGTATTGCACCGGAATTTTGCGAGTTCCCTGTACCAGCAGGATTGCCGCTCCGATAACTAATAGCAGAACAATGATTTCGAGCAGGAACATTATCAAACCGCCACCGCCATTATCTGTCATTCTTGATGCAAATTCGCGAATGATAGCCTGCGGGAAACGTGAGATAATACCAATTAAAATTATAAACGAGATACCATTGCCTACGCCTTTGTCGGTAATTCGTTCGCCGAGCCACATTACAAACATACTTCCACCTGCTAATATCAGAGTCGAAGATGCTGAATACCAAAAGCCACCGGGTAATGCCGAACCAGCCTGTTGTAACTGTACACCAAGATTTATCAGATACGACGGACCTTGCAGAAACAGAATTACAACCGTTAAATAACGGGTATATTGATTCATTTTTCTCCGTCCACTTTCGCCTTCGCGCTGCAGTTTTTGGAAATATGGAACTGCTATTGTAAGCAATTGTATAACAATCGATGCTGAAATATAAGGCATTATACCCAAAGCAAAGACTGATGCATTAGAGAAAGCACCTCCGGAAAACATATCGAGCAATGCCATCAAACCTCCACTTGTCTGATCTTGCAGTTCGCTGAGTTTTGATGCGTCGATGCCCGGAAGGACAATGTAAGAGCCGAAACGATAAATCGCTACAAATAACGCTGTTATGAGCAAGCGAGTTCGTAAATCTTCGATTCTCCAAATATTTTTTAATGTTTCGATGAATTTCTTCATAACTATATTACAATTTTACTACGGTTCCACCTGCTGCTGTAATTACTTCTTCGGCTGTTTTTGAAAAAGCGTGTGCTTCCACATCCACTTTTACGGTCAAAGTACCTTTGCCTAATATTTTTACAAGAGCATTTTTTGAAATAAAACCTGCTTTTTTCAGTTCGTCAATACCAATTTTTGTAAGATTTGCAGAGTTAGCCAAATCTTCTATTGTACTTAAATTGATTGCTTTATATTCTACTCGGTTGATGTTCTTAAAACCAAATTTTGGCAAACGTCGTTGAATAGGCATCTGTCCGCCTTCGAATCCGATTTTACGAGAATACCCGGCTCTCGATTTTTGTCCTTTGTGTCCTTTGGTAGAAGTACCACCTAATCCTGAGCCTGTGCCTCGCCCTATTCTTTTGCGAGTTTTGACCGAGCCTGTTGCCGGGGTTAAATTACTTAAGTTCATATCTTTATTATTTTATTAAGTCAAATTATTATTCGATTACCTGTACTAAATGTTTAACTTTATCTACCATCCCTAAAATTTGTGGAGTAGCCTCGTGTTCAACAACGGCATTAATTTTTTTTAAGCCTAATGCTGCAAGTGTAAGTTTTTGCACTCTTGGCGATTTAATTTTGCTGCGAACTTGTTTTATCTTTATTGTTGCCATAATTCAAATGATTTATCCGTTAAACACTTTGTTAATAGAGATTCCTCTGTTTTGCGCAATCTGACGAGCGTCGCGCAATTCCCCAAGTGCAGCAATAGTAGCCTTAACAAGGTTGTGTGGGTTCGACGAGCCTTTTGATTTAGCCAGCACATCGGTAATTCCAACGCTTTCGAGTACTGCACGCATAGCACCACCTGCCTTCACTCCCGTACCTTGCGATGCCGGTTTGAGCAATACTTGTGCTCCGCCGAAATGTGCTACTTGTTCGTGAGGAATAGTTCCGTTAAATACGGGTACTTTTATCAGATTTTTCTTTGCTGCTTCTGTACCTTTTGAGATAGCAGCAGCTACTTCGCCTGCTTTGCCGAGACCCCAGCCTACGATACCTTCTTCGTCGCCCACAACCACAATGGCTGCGAAACTAAAGGTACGACCGCCTTTTGTTACTTTAGTAACACGATTGACGGCTACTAATCTGTCTTTTAATTCCTTATCGGTTGTTTTTATTGTATTCATTTTGCTATACCTAATAATTTATTAAAATTTAAGTCCGCCTGCACGAGCTGCTTCGGCTAACTGTTTTACTCTTCCGTGATACAAATAACCGTTGCGGTCGAATACAGCCGTTGTAATTCCGGCTTCTTGTGCTGCTTTCGAAATGAGCGAGCCTACTTTCGATGCTTGTTCGGTTTTTGATACTTTTTCTGCAAGTCCAAGCGACGATGCCGATGCTAATGTAACACCTTTTATATCGTCGATTAATTGAGCATATATTTGTGTATTACTGCGAAATACTGTCAATCGTGGGCTTTGGGCTGTTCCCGAAACTCTTTTACGAATATGCAGTTTTATTCTTGTTCTTCTATCTGTTTTTCCAGTCATAGTTTTCAAAAGTTTACTTTGTTATTTTTTTGCAGCCGATTTACCTGCTTTACGACGTACCACTTCGCCTTTGAAACGAACACCTTTACCTTTATAAGGTTCCGGGCTACGGAAAGAACGAATTTTTGCACAGACCTGACCAATAAGTTGTTTATCGGCACTTTCGAGTATTATGAGCGGGTTTTGATTACGCTCCATTTTGGTTTCAACTTTTACTTCGGGTGCTACAGCCAAAAATATATTATGGGTATAACCAAGCGAAAGTTCGAGTACTTGTCCCTGATTTGAAACACGATAACCTACACCCACAAGTTCGAGTGTCTTTTGGTATCCTTGCGATACGCCTGTTACCATATTATTTATCAAAGAGCGATACAATCCGTGTTGCGCACGGCTTTGTTTTTCGTCATTTGGACGCTCAACTGTAAGTTGATTTCCTTCAATCTGAATAGTAAGTTCCGGATTGATTGTTTGGGTCAACGTACCTTTTGCGCCTTTAACTGTGATGATATTATCCTGAACGGTTACATTTACTCCGGCAGGAATTTCAATGGGTAATTTTCCAATTCTTGACATTGTTTATTTCCTCCTTTTTTTAATAAACGTAACAAATAACTTCTCCGCCAACTTTATTATTAAGTGCGTCTTTATTGGTCATAACTCCTTTCGATGTCGAAAGAATAGCAATTCCCAAGCCGTTGAGTACTCGTGGCATATCTTTGTATCCAACGTATTGACGCAAACCGGGGGTAGATATTCTAATCAATTTCTTGATTGAGTTTACCTTATTTACCGGGTCGTATTTCAGGGCAATTTTAAGTGTTCCCTGCGGACCATCTTCCACTACTTTGTAGTTTAGGATATAGCCCTGTTCCAATAGGATGCGAGACAACTCGCGCTTGATGTTCGATGCCGGAATTTCCACTACTCGGTGGTTAGCCTTGATGGCATTCCTTAATCGTGTTAAATAATCTGCAATAGGGTCAGTCATAATATTTAATTTTTAAATTAATCCCGCCTGCCGGGACAATATTTATAATAATTGTTTTATATTTCAGGTTTTGGTTTTACCAACTTGCTTTTCGTACTCCGGGTATCAAGCCTTTTGATGCCATTTCGCGGAACTGTATTCTCGATAGTCCAAACTGACGCATATATCCTTTCGGGCGACCAGTAATTTTGCAACGATTGTGAATACGGATAGGCGATGAATTACGAGGTAAGTTTTGCAGACCATCGTAATTGCCTTCGTCGAGCAGTTGCTGACGTTTAGCGGCATACTTAGCAATAAGTTTTGCTCTTTTTACCTCACGGGCTTTCATTGATTCTTTTGCCATTGTTCTATATTTTAGTTTTTCTTAAACGGTAAACCAAATTCTTTCAAAAGTGCAAATCCTTCTTCGTCGGTTGCAGCAGAAGTTGTAAAGGTGATATTCATACCGAGCAATTTCATAATATTGTCGATATTGATTTCAGGGAAAATAATTTGTTCCTGAACACCCAAAGTATAGTTTCCTCTACCATCCAACTTGTTCTGAATGCCTTTAAAGTCGCGAACACGAGGAAGGGCTACTCTAATCAGCCTTTCGAGAAATTCGTACATACGATTGCCACGCAATGTTACTCTAACTCCAATTGGCATTTTTTTACGCAATTTGAAGTTCGAAATATCTTTTTTGGATATTGTGGCAACTGCTTTCTGACCGGTAATTGCTGTTATCTCGTTCAGTGCAACTTCGATAATTTTTTTATCGGCAGTTGCAAGTCCAAGTCCCTGATTTACTACTATTTTTTGCAGTTTAGGCACTTGCATAACAGATGTGTAACCAAATTCTTTGGTCAAAATTGGAACTATGCGTTCCTTATAGTCTTGTTTTAAACTTGCGGTATTCATATTATATTTCTTTCCCTGTTTTTTTTGAAATTCGTACAAGTTTTCCATCGTCGTTCAGTTTCCTTCCCACGCGAACGGGTTTACCGTTTTCAACAATGTTCAGGTTTGAAATGTGAATGGATGCTTCTTTTTTAATAATGCCACCTTGTGGGGCTTTAGAATTTGGCTTGGTACTTTTTGATACCAAATTTACGCCTTCGACAATAGCACGGCGTTTTTCGACAATTATTTCAAGTACTCGACCTGATTTTCCTTTGTCTTCGCCTGCATTGACGTAAACGTTATCGCCTTTTTTTATGTGTAACTTACTCATTTGATTGATAGATTTTAAAGTTTAAAGCACTTCGGGCGCCAATGAAATGATTTTCATATTTGTAGCACGCAGTTCGCGAGCCACAGGACCAAAAATACGACTTCCACGTATTTCGCCTGCATTATTAAGGAGTACACAAGCGTTATCGTCGAATCTGATATATGAGCCATCTGCGCGACGTACTTCTTTTTTTGTACGTACCACAATGGCTTTCGACACAATACCTTTTTTGATTTCTGCCGAAGGGATAACGCTTTTAACGGCAACTACGATAACGTCGCCAAGTGTGGCATATCGTTTTCCGCTGCCTCCTAATACGCGGATGCACAGCACTTCTTTTGCGCCGCTGTTGTCCGCTACTGTGAGTCTTGATTCTTGCTGTATCATAATTACTTAACTCTTTCGATTATTTCTGTTAATCTCCATCTTTTTAATTTACTCAGAGGGCGAGTTTCCATAATGCGAACAGTATCGCCAATGTTACACTCGTTTTTTTCGTCGTGAGCATGGAATTTTCTGGTTTTATTTACGAATTTTCCGTAAATAGGGTGTTTTTCTTTCCATTTTACAGCCACAGTAATGGTTTTATCCATTTTATTGCTGAATACTACACCCGTGCGTTCTTTTCTTAAATTTCTTTCCATCGGAATTTAATTATTAATGTTAATTTCACGCTGCCGCAACTCTGTAGCCAAACGGGCAATAGTACGACGTACAGTTTTGATTTGTGCAGGGCTGTCGAGCGGAGAAACTGCATGGTTCATTTTCAAACGTAGTAATTGTTCTTTTTCGACATCCATACGTTCTACAATTTCCTTTTCGGTTATTTCTTTAATTTCTCTTGTTTTCATAATTCCTTACACATTTTGGGTTAAATCAAAATCACGCCTTACTACAAATTTGGTAGTAACAGGCAATTTCTGCGCTGCCAAGCGTAATGCTTCTTTTGCTATATCAAAGGATACTCCTTCGACTTCTATTATTATACGTCCCGGCGTTACTGGAGCCACAAATCCTTCCGGCGCACCTTTACCTTTACCCATACGAACTTCGGCTGGTTTTTTGGTAATTGGCTTATCCGGAAATACTCGTATCCAAATCTGACCCTGACGTTGCATGTAGCGCGTTACCGCTATACGGGCAGCCTCAATCTGACGACCGGTAAGCCATTTGGATTCAAGCGACTTAATGGCAAATGAGCCCTGAGCAAGTTCGTATCCACGCTGGGCATTGCCCTTCATACGTCCTTTTTGCTGCCTTCTGAACTTTGTTTTTTTTGGTTGTAACATAATTCCTTAAGTTCAAATTCAATTATTATTAGTTTTTTTTCTTCCTTTGAAACCGCCACCGCCGCCTTTTGAATCGCGACCGCTACGTCCTCCTCCAATATTTGCGCTACGACCACCTTCTTTTTGTGCGCCAAAGTTTGGTTGCAAATCTCTTTTTTCGTAGATTTCACCTCGGCAAATCCACACTTTGATGCCTATTATACCTACTTTTGTAAGTGCTTCGGCATGTGCGTAGTCGATGTCGGCACGGAATGTATGGAGCGGTGTACGACCTTCTTTATACATTTCTGAACGTGCCATTTCGGCTCCGTTCAATCTCCCTGCAACAAGAACTTTGATACCTTCTGCTCCAATGCGCATTGTCGAAGATATAGCATTTTTCACCGCACGGCGATATGCTATTTTGCCTTCGACCTGACGTGCTACCTGATTGGCAACAATCACCGCTTCGAGTTCAGGACGTTTTATTTCATATACATTGATTTGTATTTCTTTGTCGGTAATTTTCTTTAATTCTTCTTTCAGTTTGTCAACATCGGCTCCACCTTTACCTATAATGATACCGGGGCGGGCTGTACAAACTGTGATTGTTACCAACTTTAACGTACGTTCAATAACGATGCGCGATACCATTGCTTTTGCCAGACGGGCATTTAGGTACTGACGTATTTTTGTGTCTTCAAGGATGGTGTCTCCATATTTTTTTCCACCATACCAATTGGAATCCCATCCACGGATTATTCCCAGACGATTACTTATCGGATTAATTTTCTGTCCCATTCGAGCAAATTATTTTTCGGTTTCGTTATTAGTTTTTGTATCTACAAATAATGTAACGTGATTCGAGCGTTTACGAATTCTGTATCCACGTCCTTGCGGAGCGGTACGAAGGCGTTTTAGCATCGTGGCTGAATCTACATAGATATTTGTTACATATAATTCTGCACTGTCGGCTTTCTGTTGAGTTTTTTGTTCCCAATTTGAGATAGCGGATTTAAGCAGCTTTTCCAACTTGCTTGATGCATGCTTAGTCGAAAATTTCAGCACCCCAAGAGCGTGATTTACTTCCATTCCACGGATAAGGTCAGCCAACAAGCGCATTTTACGTGGCGATGATGGTTCATCGTTTAATTTTGCGTAGTACTGGCTCTTCTGTGCCTCTTTTCTTTTATCGGCAGATATTTTTTTTCTTGCACCCATTTTTGTTTAATTCTTTTCAGGTTAATAAATTTTCAATGGATTATTTCTTTTTACCTCCGTGACCGCGGAAATTGCGGGTGGGTGAAAATTCTCCCAATTTATGTCCTACCATATTTTCGGTAACATAAACGGGAATAAATTTGTTTCCATTGTGAACTCCAATCGTATGCCCTACAAAGTCGGGCGAAATCATTGTGGCTCTTGACCAAGTTTTTATCACGGTTTTTTTACCGCTACTATTCATTTCCAAAACTTTTTTCTCGAGCTTCAGATTTATATAAGGTCCTTTTTTTAATGAACGGCTCATACTATTCTTTCTTTTATCTGATTATTTTTTCTTTCTTTCGATAATATATTGGCTCGACTGTTTTTTCGGACGACGAGTTTTATATCCCTTAGCCAACAGTCCTTTTCGTGAACGAGGATGACCTCCGGAAGCACGTCCTTCACCACCGCCCATCGGATGGTCAACAGGATTCATTACTACACCTCGGTTGCGTGGACGACGTCCTAACCAGCGTGAACGTCCTGCTTTTCCTGAGCGTTCGAGTGCGTGGTCTGAATTTCCAACTGTTCCGATTGTTGCCTTACAAGTGGCAAGCACTTTACGAACTTCCCCTGAAGGAAGTTTGATAATCACATATTTGTCCTCACGCGAAGTAAGTTGTGCAAATGTGCCTGCTGAACGTACCATTGCTGCTCCTTGACCGGGACGCAATTCAATGTTATGTATAATAGTTCCAAGTGGTATGTTTTGCAAAAGCAACGCATTTCCAACTTCTGGGGCGGCATTTTCGCCCGAAACTATTGTCTGACCTACTTGCAATCCATCTGGAGCAAGTATGTAACTTTTCGCGCCGTCGGCATAATAAAGCAATGCAATACGAGCCGAACGATTTGGGTCGTACTCTATTGATTTTACAGTAGCCGGAACACCGTCCTTGTTGCGCTTAAAGTCAATTACTCTGTATTTGCTCTTGTGTCCGCCGCCTAAATAGCGCATGGTCATCTTACCTGAATGGTTTCGACCTCCGCTATGTCGGTTTCCGAATACAAGAGATTTCTCCGGCACGCTTGCGGTAATAGTGTCAAACGTACCGATAATCTTGTGTCGTTGCCCCGGTGTTGTGGGCATTAATTTTCGTACAGCCATTGTGTGTTTTAAATATTACTAAAGAAATCTATTGTTTCGCCTTTTTTCACTGTAACTATGGCTTTTTTATAAGCCGACGCTGCTCCTTTAATTGTGCCGGCTTTGGTAAAGCGGCTCTTCTTTTTAGGGGCTACTCTGATGGTATTTACATCAGTTACAGTTACATTATACATACTTTCTACCGCTTTTTTAATTTCTATCTTATTAGCGGTTAATTCCACTCTGAAACCATACCGGTTAAATGTTTCACCTAACTTGGTAAGTTTCTCGGTTACTATTGGTTTTAATATTATTGCCATTACTTATTTCCTCCCTTATGCGTTAAAAATTTGTTCGATTGCAGCAACCGATTCTTCGGTAAACACAAGCGAATTTGAATTAAGTACAGCGTATGTATTTAATTCAGAAACAGTTATAACATTAACTCTCTGTAAATTTCGTGCCGACAAATATACGTTATTATTATCGTTTGCCAAAACAATTAAAGGTTTTTTATCGGCAATATGTAAATTTTTTGTCATTGCTACAAAATCTTTTGTTTTTGGAGCAGCAAAATCAATGCTGTCAACTACAGTTATCAGGTTTTCGACTGCCTTATACGACAATGCGGAGCGACGCGCGAGTTGTTTTACTTTTTTGTTAAGTTTGAAACGGTAATCGCGTGGCACCGGACCGAACATACGACCGCCACCTACTCTTACGCCTGATTTTATATCGCCCGGACGTGCACCTCCGCCACCTTTCTGGCGACCAAGTTTGCGGGTCGAACCTGATAATTCGCTACGACCTTTTGCCTTGTGTGTTCCCTGACGTTGATTAGCCAAATACTGTTTTGCATCTAAATAAATAGCATGGTCGTTTGGCTCTATTCCGAAAATCGAATCGTTAAGCGATACTGTTTTTCCGGTGTCTTCTCCTTTGATGTTTAGTACTTTGAGTTCCATGGTTATTTATTAATGATTACGATTGAATTTTTGGCACCCGGCACTGAGCCTTTTACTAACAAAAGATTGTGTTCGGGTATTACTTTTAATATTTGAAGGTTTTGAACAGTTACTTGTTCATCGCCCATGTGTCCGCCCATACGCATTCCTTTGAATACTCTCGAAGGAAACGAAGATGCTCCCAGCGAGCCCGGCGCACGCAGACGGTTATGCTGACCGTGAGTGCTTTGACCTACTCCCGCAAAACCGTGACGTTTTACTACTCCTTGAAATCCTTTTCCTTTTGATGTTCCAACAACATCTACAAACGAATCGGTTTCAAATAATTCTACGGTGATTACATCACCCAAGTTGAATTTGGTTTCAAATTCCTTGAACTCAACCAAGTGTCGTTGTGGTGCTACTCCTGCCGCTTTGAAATGACCTGCTTCTGCCTTGTTGGTATGTTTTTCGGTTTTTTCCTGAAAACCTACCTGTAAGGCTTGATAGCCATCTTTTTCGACCGTTTTTATTTGAGTAACAACGCAAGGACCTGCTTCGATAACAGTGCACGGTAGGTTTTTACCGTCGGCACTGAAAACGGATGTCATTCCGATTTTTTTTCCTAATAATCCTGGCATTTCAATAATTGTTTTATAAATAAATTATACTTTGATTTCTACTTCTACTCCACTTGGCAATTCGAGTTTCATTAGTGCGTCAACAGTTTTTGCTGTCGATTCGTAGATGTCGATAAGCCTTTTGTATGAGGCTAATTCAAATTGCTCGCGCGATTTTTTGTTTACAAACGTCGAACGGTTTACTGTGAATATACGCTTGTGTGTTGGCAGAGGTATAGGTCCGCTGATTACCGCTCCGGTTGATTTAACTGTTTTTACGATTTTTTCAGCCGATTTATCGACTAAATTGTGGTCGTAGGATTTTAATTTAATTCTGATTTTCTGACTCATAGTTTTTTTGTTGATTTGTTTACTTGTTAATTAAGAGTCATTCGCTAATTATCTTTCAACAAATTGTTTATTTTATTTTATTATACTAATTCTACTTTTCCTCCTGCTTCGGCAACTACAACTTTTGCAAGCGAGTTTGAGATTTCGGAATAATGCGAAAATTCCATTGAACTTGTAGCACGCCCCGATGTGATTGTGCGTAAGGCAGTTACATATCCAAACGTTTCTGCCAAAGGAACTTTTGCTTTTACAATTCTTGCGCCTGTACGGCTACTTTCCATTCCTTCCACTTGTCCGCGGCGTTTGTTAAGGTCGCCAATTACATCACCCATATTTTCTTCGGGGGTAACAACTTCCATTTTCATAATTGGCTCGAGCAGTACCGGTTTTGCTTTTGCACAAGCAGATTTGAACGCCATTTGTGCACAAATTTCAAACGATAACTGGTCGGAGTCAACCGCGTGGTACGAGCCATCGATTACGGTAACTTTCAGTTTTTCGAGAGGGAAACCTGCTAATACGCCGTTTTTCATCGCTGCTTTGAAACCTTTCTCTATCGAAGGAATATATTCTTTGGGGATATTTCCACCTTTAACTACATCTACAAATTGAAGTCCCGGTCCTTCAAACTCGGCATCAGCAGGCTCAACTCGCACAATCATATCTGCAAATTTACCACGTCCACCGGATTGTTTCTTATATAATTCACGGATTTCAACCGATTTTGTAATTGCTTCTTTGTAAGTAACTTGCGGGCGACCTTGATTACATTCTACTTTGAACTCACGTCGCAGGCGGTCAATAATAATTTCGAGGTGAAGTTCACCCATTCCACTAATGATGGTTTGTCCCGTTTGTTCGTTTGTAGCAACTGTAAAAGTTGGGTCTTCTTCGGCAAGTTTAGCCAAGCCCATACCAAGTTTATCAAGGTCTTTCTGGGTTTTTGGCTCAACCGAAATTCCAATTACCGGAGCAGGAAAATCCATTGACTCCAAAGTAATAGGATGTGTTTCGTTACAGAGTGTATCGCCTGTACGAATATCTTTAAATCCAACGCCTGCGCCAATATCACCGGCTGAAATTACTTCAACAGGATTTTGTTTATTGGAGTGCATTTGGAAAATGCGTGAAATACGTTCTTTTTTGCCTGAGCGCGTATTGTAAACATACGAGCCGGCTTCGAGTTTACCTGAATATACACGGAAAAAGCACAGACGACCAACGTAAGGGTCAGTAGCAATTTTGAATGCTAATGCCGTAAGTGGCTCTGATGCATCGGGATGACGAACTACTTCTTTTGTTTCATCATCAGGGTTTTTTCCTATAATTTCGGGTGTGTCGAGTGGACTTGGGAGAAATGCACAAACTGCGTCGAGCATTGTTTGTACGCCTTTGTTTTTGAATGCTGAGCCACAAATCATCGGGCACATATCCATAGCCAAAGTAGCCTTTCGGATTGCGCGTTTTACTGCCTCTACGGTAATTTTCGATGGGTCGTCAAAATAATTTTCCATTAACTCATCGTCGTATTCAGCAACAATTTCGAGCATTTTATCTCGCCATTCTTTTGCCTCTGCGAGCAAATTTTCGGGAATTTCTTCTACCGAGTACTCTGCTCCCATTGTTTCGTCGTGCCAAAAGATAGCCTTCATTGTAATTAAATCAATAACTCCTTTGAATTTTTCTTCTGCACCGATTGGAATTTGAAGTGGGCAAGGATTTGCACCAAGTACAGTTTTAACCTGACGTACAACTTCGTAAAAATCAGCACCCGACCTATCCATTTTGTTTACAAAACCGATTCTGGGTACATTATATTTATCGGCTTGACGCCAAACTGTTTCTGATTGAGGCTCTACACCACCAACGGCACAAAAAGTTGCAACCGCACCGTCGAGAATACGCAGAGAGCGTTCTACTTCGACAGTAAAGTCAACGTGTCCCGGAGTGTCAATCAAATTTATTTTGTATTTATCACCTTCGTAATCCCACCATGTAGTTGTAGCAGCCGAAGTGATTGTTATTCCGCGCTCCTGCTCCTGCTCCATCCAGTCCATAGTGGCAGCTCCATCGTGTACCTCACCAATCTTGTGAGTTAATCCGGTATAATACAGGATACGCTCCGAAGTTGTGGTTTTACCGGCATCGATATGAGCCATAATACCAATATTTCTATTATATGTTAAATCACCTTTAGCCATCTTTTCTAATTACCTTTTTCTACTAATTTACCTAAAATAAGTTATTTATTAAAATCTAAAATGTGCAAAAGCACGGTTTGCCTCAGCCATACGGTGCATATCTTCTTTACGCTTGAAGGCAGCGCCTTGGTTGTTATAGGCATCGACAATTTCAGCGGCAAGTTTGTCCGCCATTGAGCGACCGCCGCGTTTGCGCGAATATAAGATTAAATTTTTCATTGAAATTGATTCCTTACGGTCCGGACGTATCTCGGTAGGAACCTGAAATGTAGCACCACCTACGCGTCGAGATTTTACTTCAACAAGAGGTGTAATGTTTTCGAGTGCTTTTTTCCACACGTCAATCGGCTCAGCAGCAGGCACTTTGGCTTTGACTACATCGAGCGACGAATAGAAAATGCTGAAGGCTGTGGATTTTTTGCCATCATACATCAAGTGGTTTACAAATTTTGTAACCATCGATTCATTGAACACGGGGTCAGGAAGAACCACGCGTTTTTTGGGTTTCGACTTTCTCATTTTTTTTAAATTCTGTTTTGGTTTTTGGTTGCTTATTTAGTCTGCTTCAACTGTTTCCTCCGAAACTGTTTACTCAACCTTTCATCTGCATATTCCTAAAACTCAAATACTGGTTAAACTATGTTTACTCTTTTCTTTTTTCTTAAAAATTCCTTATTGGAATTTATTTCTTTTTAGCAGTTGCTGCAGCCTGTCCGGGTTTTGGACGTTTGGCTCCATACTTTGAACGACGCTGCAAGCGACCGTTTACTCCTCCTGTATCAAGCGTTCCACGTACAATGTGATAACGAACTCCCGGTAGGTCTTTTACACGACCTCCACGCACCATTACTATGGAGTGTTCCTGAAGGTTATGACCTTCGCCGGGTATGTAGGCGTTTACCTCTTTTTGGTTGGTAAGACGCACACGGGCTACCTTGCGCATTGCCGAATTAGGCTTTTTAGGAGTTGTAGTGTAAACTCGCACACAAACACCCCTGCGTTGTGGGCAGGAATCTAAGGCGGGTGACTTGCTTTTGTCGATGAGTTCTGCTCTTCCCTTTCTTACTAATTGCGAAATTGTAGGCATTTTTTGGTTTTTATTTGTTTGTTATTTAACAACTTAATCCGTATTTACTCGGGTTTTTATTCCGAAACGGAGCGCAAAGGTACAAACTATTTTTTAATTAGCAATAGTTTTTGGATATTTTTTTTATTTTTTTTTCATATTTCTTTTTCGCCGTTTGTTTCTCGCTTATTTTGAGGCTCTTAGCATTCTGTCGTTACCCGAAATATCTTTTCGTAACAAACAATCACAAAATCCGTTTTGCGTCGCAAGATTGAAAATTTCTTGACCTTTACTGCGATTAATTTCAAAATATATTTTGCCGCTTGCCGTTAAATGTGTTTTTGCAAACTGCATTATTTTTTCATAAAATATCAGAGGGCTTGCGTTGGGTACAAATAATGCCAAATTTGGCTCAAAATCGAGTACAGATGCCGACATTTCGGGCTTTTCGCTTTCGGTAATGTAAGGCGGATTGCTTACTATAATATCGAATTGTGAAGAGAATAGCGGATTTTGAAGAATGTCTGTTTTAGAAAAATTGATTTCTACATTATTTAATTTTGCATTGTTTTTTGCGGTTTCCAATGCCTCGTCCGAAATATCGATGGCAAATACGCTGCTTTGCGGTAAAAGTTTTTTGAGCGAAACGGCAATACAAGCACTTCCTGTCCCAATATCTAATATATTGATTTTTTGCGAATTACGATTATCATTCACTATCCATTCCACAAGTTCTTCGGTTTCAGGGCGCGGAATGAGTACCGACGAATTTACTTCAAACTCATAATCCATAAAATTTGCTTTACCTATTATATACTGTATAGGAAAATGATTTTTTAATTTTTCTACGGCTTCGGCAAATTGTTTTTTCTGAAAAATTGATAACTTTGTATTTCGGTTTAGAATTATAGCGGATTTTGGCTGCAAGATTATTTTTTCGAGCAGCATATAATACAAATTACTGATTTCTGACGATGAATACAGCGTTTGCAATTCGGTTTTAATATATTGAAATTCAATGTTCAATGTTCTTGTGTCTATGTTCTAAAAAGTTTGCAAAGGTAATAAAAAAAACATAAATACATAAAACTAAAAGAGATAGACAAAAAAACACGCGAAAAGACTCCTAATTTGTAAAGTCCTTGTTCCTTGTTCTTTGCTCTTTATTCTAAAATTACAAATAGATGAAAATCCTAATAATACTGTACATACTACTCGTTATAACGGTTATTTTGCGCCTCGTAATGCAAAATAACAATTCCATCAAAACTTTATTATGGATAATGGTTTTGCTGTTTATTCCTGTGATAGGACTGATATTTTTTGCATTTTTGGGCAGGAATATACGCATTAAAAATCCATCCATCAACCAAAGCAGCAACAATAATTTTTCGTTTGATAATTTCAAAATGCCTGACAATTCTCGTAAATTGATGCAACTTATTCATAATAACAGTGGCGCAAGTCCTTATTTTTGCAATTCAATTAATGTGTTCGACGATGGGAAAGCAACTTTCGGCGCAATGTTCGACGCCATCGAAAATGCGCAGGAGCAGATTGACTTTGAATTTTTTATTTTTCGCAACGACAAAATTGGCTCTAAAATGCAAAAATTATTAATCAAGAAAGCGTTACAGGGTGTAAAAGTGCGAATAATTTACGATTTTTGGGGAAGTTACCGGCTGATTTATAACCGATTGTTTATCAAACAAATGAAAGATGCCGGAATTATTGTTCAGGCGTTTTTGCCATTCTCTTTTGGACGTAAAGGCTTGATGTTCAATTATCGAAATCATCGCAAAATTTTGCTCGTTGACAGTAAAATTGGTTTTACGGGCGGGTTGAACATTGCCTGCCGATATTATTATGGAAATCGGCTTGGACTATGGCGCGATACTTTTGTCGGTTTTGCAGGCGAGGCAGTGAGTGGTTTACAGCGAATTTTCGATAACGATTGGGCTTTTGCCGAAAAAAAAATGTTGCTGGCAAACACTGATACTGCACCTTCGAACATTATTGCCGAAAACGTTATTCAAATTGTGCATAGCGGACCTGATACTTTTTGGAATAATATAGAGCAGGGATTATCTTTTGCAATTCAAACGGCTCAAAAATTTGTTTACATTCAAACACCTTATTTTGTGCCTACCGAAACTGTTTTTGAAACTCTCCGCATTGCTGCATTGAGTGGTACAGAGGTAAAAGTGATGATTGCCACTCACTCCGATTCTAAAATACTCGATGCCTGCTCGGCAAGTTATTTCCGGTCTTTACTTCAAGCGGGCGTGAGAATATTTAAGTACGAAAATGGATTCTTACATTGCAAAACTTGTGTTATCGACAACTTTATAAGTGTTGTAGGCTCTGCAAACTTTGATGTACGAAGTTTTGACCAAAATTTTGAAATTAATGCTTTTATTTATGGTAAACATACTGCGGATAAATTCCTGAATATGTTTGAAAACGATTTGCT
>JAITXR010000340.1 GCA_031284665.1 Paludibacter sp. | reverse complement strand
GATTATCACGAGCAAGTTATTTTTATTGAGATTTTTTTTATTGTTTACTTAAAACCGTCAAATTGTGCCGTTCACATTCTGTTTTTTGTAGTCGAAATTGCAATACGTACACAAATTTTCTGTTGCAGGTTACAAAAGCCTGTTCCCGAGTACAAAAAAATTTGCCCAACCGCACGTTCGCAGATGGGCATTAACTGACATATTATTGTAGAGATTTTTCAAAACTTCTCAAAAAATCAACGTATTGATTTCTTTTACAATTTCGATAGCAATATCGTGTTTTGATTTTAGTTCGTAGTCTTTTTTAAGTCCGGAGCGGTGAATGATAGAATATTTAATGCTGTCGAAACCATAATTTGCATGTATGTCGCCCAATCTGTTTAACACAATGAAATCGAAGTTTTTACGATTCATTTTTTCAATTGCATTTAGTTCGGCGTTGTCGGTTTCTATGGCGAATCCGGTTAAGAATTGTTCGGGATTTTTGATTTTGCCAAGTGCGGCGGCTATGTCGCGTGTGGGTTTAAATTCGAGGGTGAGATTTTCTGTGCCTTGTTTTATTTTTTTTGCAGTTGCCACAGTTGTAGGTGTAAAGTCCGAAACTGCTGCACTCAGAATTGCACCATCCATTTGCTGAAAGCAACTCATTGTTGCTTTGTACATTTGTTCGGCGTTTTCGACGTATATCCGTTTAATATTATTGTTGCGTAAGGTCAGCGATACCGGACCTGAAACCAAAGTAACTTCTGCGCCGTGTGCTGCACAAACTTCGGCAAGTGCAAAACCCGTTTTCCCTGACGAATAATTGCCTACAAAGCGTACTGAGTCTATTCGTTCAAAGGTAGGACCGGCGGTAATCAGAATTTTTTTGCCTTTCATATCTTTTGGCTCAAAAAACGATTTCAGGGTATATATAATGCTTTCAGGCTCTTGCATTTTCCCTTTTCCATGTACACCGCCAATCAACTCACCGTTGAGCGGCTCAATAATGATATTACCTGCTTGGGCAAGTTTTTTCAAATTATTTTGCATTGTTGGGTGTTCGTACATTTGCGAATCCATTGCAGGAGCCACAAACACAGGGCAGTGAGATGCCAAATAAGTTGCAAGCAGCAGATTATCGGCATTCCCATTTGCAAGTTTGGCGATAGTGCTTGCCGTAGTCGGAGCAATTAGATAGGCATCTGCCCACGAACTAAGGTCGATATGGTTGTTCCACGAGCCGTTTTCGACGGTAAAAAAATCGCATAACACAGGGTTTTTCGAAAGAGTGGCAAGTGTGAGCGGAGTGATGAATTCTTTGGCATGAGGAGTCATAACTACTTTTACCTCAGCCCCTTCGCGAGCAAGTAACCTGATAAGTTGTGCCGATTTATAGGCAGCAATACTTCCACTTACTCCAAGAATTATTTTTTTCCCTGTTAACATCTATTTTTAGATTTCGTTTTTTTGTTTAGCCTCTTTTACCGGATTGCGATAGTAAATCTTGTCTTCGATAAATTCTTGTGTGGCTATCAGAGTTGGTTTTGCAAGTTTTTCGAAATAGCGCGAAACCTCAATCTGTTCACGGTTTTCGTGCATTTCTTCTGTAGAATTATCGCTGGTTGACGAAAATTCAAGTAGTTTTTTGTCCAATTCCTGTTTGGTTTCGATACTGATTTGATTTGCGCGTTTTGAAATTATTTTCACGCTTTCGTAAACATTGCCTGTTTTGTCGCCCAACTGATTCATATCTCTCGAAATAGTATTCAGTGGTACGTTCATTTTTGTTGCTTCCATTTTATTTCTTAATTTATAGATTATTTATTTTATTTCAAAATTTATTGATGTCAAAGTCTAAAATTATTCTCCAACTGCTTGTTTTGATGCTTGCAGGATTTTGTCGATTTGTTTTTTGTATTTACTGCTCGGAAATTCGTTAAGAAATGAGTAACATTCGTCGATAGTATTACGAAAACGGTCGGCTTTTCGCATTTCAAAACTATTTAATGCCTGTTGATATTTCCCGTCAACAACTATAAACGAGAGTTCTTCGCGATATTTGTTTGCCGGATATTTTTTCAGTACATTTCCTGCCGTAATCACTGCCGATTCGTAATTGTTGCCAAGATAATTTCCCAGATTATAATAGAGCCGCGCATTCAGTAACTCTTTGTATGACATTTTATTAGACATTTCGTCTTGCAATTTAACCGCTTCGGGAACCCGCTCGTTTTCAGGATAAAAATCGATAAATTCCTGAAATGCCTCTATTGCCTGTCCGGTGGCAGTTTGGTCTAATCGAGGATCGGGCGATTGGAGATAATAGCAGTAAGCAATCTTGAATTTTACGTCTTGAATAAATTTCCCTTTTGGGTATGTGCGGGTATATGCCCTAAAATAGTCTTGGGCTGTGTAATAATCTTTTTGCCCCAGATATGCGTTTGCAAGATAGTTGAGCAAAGTTTCGGAGCGGTCGGTGCCTTTAAAATAATTTTGAACTTCTTCAAAAAGCGTTGTGGCGCGCATAAAGTCTTTTTTATCGAAGTATTCTACCGCCTTGTTGTATTTCAGCTCGGGGTCAGTACTTTTGAGTAATTTTTGATATTGACTGCACGATTGCGTTGCGAATACCACCAATGAGATTATTAGGATGTTTTTTAACGACATTTTGGTTGAATTTATTTTGCTCGCAAAGGTAGTTAATTTCTTTGATAATAAATCAATAATAAACTTAAAAACTTATAATAAATTACTTGTTGTAGTATTTTTCAAAACCGGGTGTGGTTGTTGACAAATAATTTCCCGAACTGTCGGAATAGACAAAATAGCAGTCTATTTGCGGCATTTGTTTGCAGAATGCCAATGCGCTGTCCTTTCCCATTACCATTAACGCAGTTGCATAGGCGTCGGCAAGTGTGCAGTTATTGGCTATTACTGTAACACTCAATAGATTATGCTCTACCGGATAACCGTTTGCAGGATTTATTGTGTGAGCATATTTTTTTCCGTCGCGAATATAAAATTGCCTGTAATTGCCCGAAGTTGTAAGTGCCGCATTGCTTACGTGAATAGTAGTTTGGAGTTGTCGGTCGATATTTTCGGGGTCGTCAACAGGTTTGTCAATTCCTATTCGCCATTTTTTTGCGTCAGGATTTAGTCCTTTGCACACAATTTCTCCGCCAATATCAAAAAGATAGTCGGTGCAGCCATTCTCTTCGAGCATTTTGGCAGCCAAATCAGCCGAAAGTCCCTGTGCTATTCCGCCGGCGTCAATCTGTATTGCCGGATTGTCTTTTATTAACCGATGATTAATAATTTTGATTTTTTTGTAACCTGTAAGTGATAGCAGGCTGTCGATATTCGGAATTTTGCTGTGGTCGCGATTGCCAAACCCAAAGCCCCAAGCATTTACCAGAGGCGCAACTGTAATATCGAATGCGCCGTTGCTTTGTTCCGAAATTTTTTGTGCGATACAAAACATTGTTTCAAAAAGCGAGTCGGTGCGCAGCGAATCTTCGTTACGATTGATTTTTGAAATTGTAGAATTAGGATTATAATTTGATAACGAGGCATCAAATTTTGCAAAAAAATCTTTGATTTGCGCTTGTAAATCCTCGTTTTGCGGGTTGCTGTAAATGGCTGAATAATAAGTCCCTTGCGCGTGTCCTTGATTATGTATATAATGTTTTTTTTGGTTATTGCACGCCGCCAACAGCATTGTAACTGCCAGCGTTGCAACAAATATTCCGGTCGAAAAACGATTATTCATAAAATTAAAATTGCTTTAATGTTTTTTTTAGTGCTGTTTGATAAAAAACTCCCAAACTTTTTAGCGGAAATATAATTTTGTAGTTTTATATTTTCCTTTCCCATGAATCAATGTAACCACTACGGAAAAACGTATTGGCAATATCTGGGTTATACGGAATGGACGAATGTTTCTTTTGGAGCATATCAACCAGCTTGCAGGCAGAACGATTTCGTTGGTGGACGGCGTATGTTGTCAAGTGTCACGTCTGGCAAATTCCGCAGTCACTGTCGTCCGTTGTGTTCTAAATATTCTGTTGTATTCTCAACTGTCGAATAGAAGTAATTTAAAGCAGCAAGAAATGAATTTTGCACATCGTGGGCG
>JAITXR010000312.1 GCA_031284665.1 Paludibacter sp. | reverse complement strand
CGTGTGATTGGTAGCGAAATTTCGACTCGCTTGATGGTTGAGCAGAAAAATGCCGATGTTCTTGGAAATGCTTTGGTAAGTTATGCACTTTACAAAGACAAATCCGATTATATTAATCGGATGAAACTGATTGATGTTTTCAACCTGAAAACCAGCGAATTGACAGGCGAATTTCAACGAGCAACTCAATATGAACTTGATATTCACTATGTTGGGAAACGTGATTTCAACGATGTAAAAACTCTGCTTGAGGCAAATCTTCCTTTAAAACAAGGAGTAAAACACAGCGAATCACCAATAGTAAAAGAACGTGTTACTTACGACAAACCTACAATTATCTTTCTTAACAATAGTGATGTTCAACAGGCAAAAATAAATTTTTATTTCGACGGCGAGCCTTATCAAATTGCTCAAGATGTTGACTATGATGCTTTCGAAGAGTATTTTAGTGGCGGTTTTAGTGGTTTGGTAATGCAGGAAGTGCGCGAAAAAAATTCGATGGCTTAAACCGCAGCAGGATATTTTTCAAAACCTCCGGTTCAAAATAAAAAATTATTTTTTATAGGATATATTGGCTCGCAGTCCGATAAGGCTGCTGATGCTATCGATGTTTTTGTAAATCTGTTGAACGATATGCCAAAATATCCCGAACGCCTCGATGATATAAAGACTTTCTTGAAACAATCCTATTTGTCGAGCAAACCCGATTTTAGAAGTAAAAGTATAGTATTTGCTGCTTGGAAACAACTTGGTTATACCGACGACCCGGCAAAACTAAATATTCAGAAAATTGATAATTTGACTTTCGACGATATTGTAAAGGTTTACGAACAAAAAGTTAAAGGCAAACCCCTTACAATAGTAATTATGGGCGATGCTAAACTCATAAATCTCAAACAGATAGAAGCAAAATACGGAAAAATCACGAGGCTAAGTGCGTCAAAACTTTTTTCGGTAGGGCTTGAATAATTAAAATTTATGGATATTCAATATTTGTTGACATTACAACATTTTAGAGAAATAACGGGTGCGATTTTCGACCCGTTTTTTCTCTTTATTACCAAATTTGGCGAGGGTATTATTCCGTATTTCATTGTGTTTTTCTTTTATTGGTGTGTTGATAAAAGGCTGGGACAAAGGCTGTTACTTGTGATTTTTACCGGCGATTTTGTTAATTCCATACTGAAACTTACATTTTGTGTATATCGCCCTTGGGTACGCTGCGACGAACTTTTACCTGCCGGAAATGCCAAACTTGCATCATCAGGATATTCATTCCCCAGCGGACACACTACCAGCGCAGCCGCTTGCTACGGCACTTTGGCGTGGACATTTCGCAGCAAAAAAACGATTGCAATTTTACTTGTAGCCTTGCTGTTATTAGTCGGATTTTCGCGCAATTATCTTGGGGTGCACACTCCGCAAGATGTGCTTTGCGCGCTTTTGGAAGTAACGTTGATAATTTGTGGCGTTCACAAATTGTTATTGTGGATAAATGATAATCCAAAACGTATTGCTATTGTGGCTTTGGCGGGTTTGTTGCTGATAATTGCGGCGATAATTTATGTGCGGCTTAAAACTTATCCCCTTGATTATGTGGGAGATAAACTGATAGTGTCGCCCGAAAAAATGCAACCTGATTTTTTCCTTTCGTGCGGAGCCTTGCTTGGCGTTTTGGCAGGTTGGTTTGTGGAAAGGAAATTTGTAAATTTCAGCACAGATGTTGGCGCACACACAAAGGCAATCCGCTTTATTAGCGGTGCATTTGTGTATATATTTATGGTAACTGTCGGCTATCAGGCTTTGGCTTTATTCTGCGGCGCAATTTTAGGAAGTTTCCTTTTTGGACCGCTAACTTGCTTTTACTGCGTGGCTGTACATCCGATGATGTTTCGAAGGAAACGGAGTAATGTTTGTTTAAAAATAAAATAGTACGTCCTTGCGAGGGTATTTCCCGACGTGTCCCGGTTTATCGTGAATTTATCGTGGAAGCAATACAGAAATAAGTGGATTGATTCGTGCCTCACACAATGACGAATAAGAGAATTTTCATAATTAACATAACAGATTTTAGTTAAGTTACATTATTGTATTACCATTTGTTTTTGCCACATTTGAAAATAACGCCCACGTTGTGAGTAAAGTTCACGATGATTGCCTTGCTCTGTTACTTTCCCGTTTTCCAAAACAACAATTTTGTCGGCATTGACAACTGTACTTAATCGATGAGCAATAATTATTATAGTTTTTCCTTGATTTTTAAGTTGTTGAATCGTTTGCTGTACAAAACTTTCGGATTCGGAATCGAGCGAAGATGTTGCCTCATCGAGTATCAGAATTTCAGGATTTTTATAAAGTGCGCGAGCAATAGCAAGTCGTTGTTTCTGCCCACCCGAAAGCGATGCGCCATTTTCGCCAAGATAGGTATTGAAACCGGCAGGCAACTTTTCGATAAACGGCATCATTCCAAGCATTGTACAAATTTCTACAATTTTTTGTAAATCAGGGTTAAAATCGCCAAGTGCAATATTGTCAATTACATTTCCGGCAAATAGATTTAGTTGCTGCGGAACTGTGGCTACCGTTTGTCTAATGGATTGATTATCAACGTACTCTA
>JAITXR010000287.1 GCA_031284665.1 Paludibacter sp. | reverse complement strand
AAACTATTCAAACCACTCAAACATTCAAACTATTCAAACTATTCAAACATTCAAACTATTCAAATTTCCATAACTTCCATAACTTCTTTAACTTCTAATCTTTTATGAAACACTTCCATTTATTTTTGGCAATAATTGCAATTTCAATTCTTATTGCGGCGCGTCCACGACCGGTGCATATTTTTATGGCGGGCGACAGTACTATGGCTGATAAAGTTTTAGTTCGCTCGGTAATTGATTCTGTTACAGGCGAAAAACTGTACGAAAACCATTTAGAACGCGGCTGGGGAATGTATGTTCAGCAGTTTTTTGGCGATAATGCTGTGGTGCAAAATATTGCTAAAAACGGCAGAAGCAGCCGTACTTTTATTAACGAAGGATTGTGGAAACGAATAAGCGACAATCTGCAACGTGGTGATTTTGTGGTAATTCAATTCGGACATAACGATGATGTGCCAACAAAAAAAAGTGCCACCACGCCCGACGAATTTCGCCGTTATATAACTCAATATGTTGACGAAACGCTTAATAAAGGTGCTGTGCCAATTCTTTGTACGCCTGTTGTGCGCCGAAATTTTAACGCCGATGGAGTTTTAGTTGATACTCACGGAGTTTATCCCGATATTATCCGCCAAGTAGCAAAGGACAAAAAAGTTACTTTAATTGATTTGGAGAAAAGTACTCGTCAATGGATTTCGTCAGAAGGCGAAGTTGCCACTCGTAAATATTTCCATAAATTTCCTGCCGGAGTAAGTCGCCTTTTCCCAAAAGGGCTTGATGATAATACGCATTTTGTAGAACAAGGTGCGCAGCGAGTGGCAGCAATGTTTATCGACGAACTGAAATCACAAAAAAATTCGGCGCTTGTCTCGCTACTCGCCGAAAATCAAAAACCTTATAAATCAGAAGTTTGGGTTGCCGATTTGGGTAATGGGCAATATAAAAATCCGGTTTTATATGCCGATTACAGCGACCCCGATGTTTGTCGCGTTGGCAACGATTATTATCTTACCGCATCTTCGTTTTCGAACACACCCGCTTTGCCAATTCTACATTCAAAGGATTTGGTTAACTGGGAAATTATTGCTTATGCTCAACTTTCACTCGATGAGCGATTCTCAGTTCCTAATCACGGCGATGGTGTCTGGGCGCCTTCAATTCGCTATCACGATGGCGAGTTTTACATTTATTATGGCGACCCTGATGTCGGAATTTTGATGACTAAAACTCGCGATGTGCGTGGCGCGTGGTCGCCATTGACAATTGTAAAAGCGGGAAAAGGCTTGATAGATGCCTGCCCGCTGTGGGACGATAATGGCAAAGTTTATCTCGTTCATGGATATGCCGGCAGTCGCGCGGGAATGAAAAGTATGCTTGCGATTTTTGAAATGTCGCCGGACGGAACGCAAGCCATTACTCCCGACCGCGTTGTATTCGACGGGCACAATGCGCAACCTACTATTGAGGGACCAAAATTTTATAAACGAAACGGTTATTATTATATTTTTGCTCCGGCAGGTGGTGTAAAACCGGGTTGGCAACTTGCTATGCGTTCCGAAAACGTGTACGGTCCTTATAGCGAAAAAACTGTGTTGGCGCAAGGCAAAAGCAATATCAACGGGCCTCATCAGGGTGCGTGGGTTACTTCGCCCGATGGTAAAGAGGATTGGTTTTTGCATTTTCAGGATTTGTATGCTTATGGGCGCGTGGTGCATTTGCAACCTATGACTTGGGTAAACGATTTTCCGGTCATTGGCATTGACCCCGATGGCGATGGCTGTGGAGAGCCGGTAACAAAACATAAAAAACCGTCATTTGCTGTTAGTCAAGCAATTAGCACGCCTGCCGAATCCGACGATTTTGACAATCCCACACTTGGTTTGCAGTGGCAATGGCAGGCAAATTCCAATCCGCTGTGGTATTACCTTAATATTAGAGAAAGTTATATTCGTCTTTTTGCTTGGGAAACTGCCACAAACTCACTTTGGGGTGCATCGAACTTGTTGTTGCAAAAATTACCGGCACCGGAATTTACGGCAAGCACCAAACTCACTTTTTCGCCATATAAAAACGGTGAACGTGCAGGTTTAACAGTTTTTGGTATGGATTATGCTGCTATTGTTATCGAAAAAGCAGCCGCAGGATTAGAAATCAAGCAAGTTGTATGCAAAAATGCCGATAATGGCAAAACAGAAACAACTGCCGAAACAGTAAAAGCAACATCAAATACAGTATATTTTAGGGTTGTAGTAAAGCAAACTGCCACACACAATAGCGATAAAATTAATCAACCACGCGCCCATTGTACCTTTTATTATAGTATTGATGGGAATAAATTTACAAAACTTGGCGAGGAATTTGAAGCCCGCGAAGGAAAATGGATAGGAGCAAAAGTAGGTATTTTCTGTCAGCGACCTGTGCGGAGCAACGATTCCGGATTTGCAGATGTTGATTGGTTTCGCATTGAAAAATAAGATTTTTTCGGAATTAGTAAAATTGTATATAGATTAAATTATTTTATATTACTAAATATTAATGGGAAAATGCTTTTTTTGTGAGAAACCGGATTGCTTCGGCAATACCTCGCAATGGCGGTAAACACAAGCGATGCCCGTCATTCTTGGTAAACCAAGCGGCAAGCCGATTAGCGAGTAGTGGATAAAAAAATTTTTAAATAAAAAGAAATGACGTAAATCTAAAAAATGCCTTTCTGTCTTCTTGTTTATTTATTAAGCGCAAGCGCTCTTTTATGTGAACAGAACGGCAATAAGACAAGAAGACACGACGAAATACAATATATTGGTTTTT
>JAITXR010000274.1 GCA_031284665.1 Paludibacter sp. | reverse complement strand
TAATTCGTAACTATCTCTATTTTACATTAAACGCCACTCTTAATTCTTCTATTTCGCTATCGCCCATTGGTTTAAGTGTGCCGATTGACGATGCCATTACTAACGAGTTTGCCGAAAATTCAGCCACTTCCAAGTAGTCGAAAGTATTTAGCAACTTGTCGCCGGTAACTAATACGCAGTCGTTTTCGACAATTATGGCGCGTGTTTTTTGTAATAATTCAGCCACTTCGTCAATGTTGTTTTGCAGTTTTCCAAAGGTGAGCGAAGGCACATCTTGCAGGAAAATCCAACTTTCGGGGATTGTGCGCACATCGAATTTTGTGTGGCTAACTGCGTGAGCCATAAGGTTTACCGATTGCGTGGTGATTATCGAATTAATATGCGGGTTGAGTTGGTAAATGCGGTGGTGCAGTGCTACCGAGCGACTTGGAACTTTGCCGGCTTCTGCCATTCCGTCTTTGATTTGGACTATTTCTTCGGGTTGAATATCCCAGCGCACCACATCGCGCGGAGTAATCAGAAAATCGTTGTTTTTCCAGCGCACCGATGCCGTTCCGTAAGTAGAAATCATCAGCCCTTGATTACAGGCTCGGCGAATAATGCGGACTATTTCAGTACGCAACGCGCGTTCGTCGGAGGGATGATGCACATCCATAAAATGCTGTATATTAGTCGGTATTATATTTACATAATTGTCCATTTCGGGAGCGGTGAGTGTATTTATTTTACCAAGTTTGGCGGCGTTAATAATTGTTCGGCAGCAAAATTCGAGAGTTTCAAAACGTTCGTAAGCGTCCATTAAATCTGTTCCGCCAAGCACAAGTCCGTGATTTTCCATAATTACGGCTTTGAATTTGGGATTGCGAAATTGCTCGGCGATTTTTTTGCCTAAATCTTCACTTCCCGGGCATCCATAAGGGGCATAACCAATTTCGCCACAGATACTTCGGGCTTGCGGCACGATGTTGGTTTGCGGCACTTCGCGGGTAATGCTGAAGGCGACTAATCCCGGCGGATGGGCGTGAATTAATGCGCTGAGTTCGGGGCGAGCCTCGTATATTGCCTTGTGAAAAGGAAATTCAGACGATGGTTTGTGCGCACCGATTTTAGTGCCATCTTTTTTCATACAGATAATATCTTTTTCGGTGAGCGAGCCTTTGTCGATGCCCGAAGGTGTAATCCAAATATCGCCATTTTCGTCGCGAATTGAAATATTTCCTCCCGAAGTTGTGGTCATACCGCTGCGGTAAATTCTGCCGATAATTACATTTATCTGCTCTACCGGATGCATAAAGCGAACGTCAAGTTGTTTCATAATAATAAGGTTGTAAAGTAGTGAATAGTTTATAGTTTGCAGTTTATAGTGAATAGTGAAAAACTACTAATTTGGGGATTAATCACTTAATCATTTATTTAAATTAATTGGAAATTTTTGCAAATTTACAAACTTATTTTTATAAAGCACTCAAAAAAATATGATTATCTTAAAATCTAATTCACATCGAGCGTATCTTTTAGCGCGTTAAACATTTTGAATTGTCCAAATTGACTTAAATGAATGCCGTCTCTGTATGCTTTTTCGGGAAAATTGAAATCGAGTTCTTTGATTATTTTTAAATTTCGTTCGTTACAAAAATCAATAATTTCTTGTCCTTGTTCGTTATACTCGCCTGCTTTCCATTCATCTTTATCGGCGTGAAGATATAGCGATAATTCAATATTATGCGAGTTGCAGTAGTTATAAAAATTCTCAAATCCGGAATTAAACGGAGTCTGGTTTCCGTCTTTTTTGTTTATCAACAATTCATCTGTTTCCGTTTTTTCTTTTTTCATAAATTTTGGCAAATAACGAGGCAAATAACGACTGATAAATTCTGTTAAGGCGCAGAGTGGCTGCTTGTTGGGATACGAAGGGTGTATGCCTACAATCGCTTTAAAATCCATATTATCGTAGGCATCGTGCGAACTTACCACCAAAACGATTTTTTTTGCTCCAAAATCGCCATACGATTGAAGGTAACCGTAAGCATTATCCGGCCCCCACGAGCCGGCACTAATATTCAATGCCAATATATTTTTACCTGTCTTTTTAGTCCAATATTCGCTCAAAAGCGAGGTTGCCAAACTGTCGTTATCGGTTTGTACGCCACCATTTAACACCGAATCACCAAAAAAATCGACTAATACCGAATCGTTGGAAGTAATTTCGCGATTACGCTGCGAAAACGTGTTGTAATACGACCTGTTGCCAAATCTTTTGACTTCTTGCTGAGGAAGTTGCAGATACTCAAATTTATCACTTGCTTGGAAAAGTAGCGTATTGCCAAGTCCAAATTCTAATCTTAAAAATACTTCGGTGGAAACGAGGAGCAAAGCCACTATCGAAATGAAAATGATTAATACTTTTTTTTTGTTACGGTTTTTGTTGTTCATTTTGTTTAAGAGTTGTGGGCATTTACTCTTAAACTTTAAGCACACAAAAGGCGTGAAACTGTTTTTTGTATGTGCTTGTTTAACTAATCTTGGTACCTAGGAATGACCATTGTGTTCTAAATAAGCACGAACAGTTCACGCCCAAAGACGTGAACTTTCGCAACCTTATTCTCGAACACTTTTCTTGAAATTTCCTAGGTTTCAGATTAGTGAGAATAAGAGCGTTAGCCCTGATTATTAATATTTTAAATTATTTTCTCTGTTTTTTATATACTTTTTTTCTGTTATTTGTTTGCAAAGATAAAATTTATTGATTAATATTCAAACATTATTTTTCAAACATTATTTCTACTATTGACGTATTTTTTTTATTCGTTGTAAATCAGCAACAACGTTATTATGGTTTTCAATTCTGTTTAGGAATGTTTTTTCTTTGTAGTAATCAATAAAATTCTTTAATTATGTAATCCCAATAGTTATCGGGAGATTCAGACAAGCGGCAATGGCGGACTGCGGTTATTGTTCCCGCTCTTCGTTAATCATTAATCACTTATCGTTAATCACTTATTATTAATCATTTTTTTTTATTATTTTTGTCAATCAATAATTAATAAATCTATCAAAAAAAATGAAAAACATTATTCTATTTACATTGTTATTTTCGACGTTTACGGTTTTTGCAAAGCAATATAATATTGTGGAT
>JAITXR010000173.1 GCA_031284665.1 Paludibacter sp. | reverse complement strand
GATATTGCCCTAATTCCTGATGCCAACACTCCCTACACTCCCGATGCCGACTTGCCCGATGCCGACCGCAGCGAACAAAAAGCAGGATATTGGATAGAGTACTTGAAAACAAAAGATTTTTAACGCAACAAGATTGTAGAGCAAACATTTTTGACGCTTAAAATAAAAAAACTTTAATATTCAACTTTTTTAATTTGGAATTAAATAAAATCTGCGTAATTTCATTAAATTTGCAGCATCTAAGTAATGTAAAATGTAGAATGTAAAATGTAGAATGTTCCCGATAACTATCGGGAGTAAAATGACGCAAGATTCAAACTGTCAATTAACCATTAATCACTAATCATTAATATTATGCTTTATTATCAAAAAGGTTCAATCAACACAGAATTAACATCAGCCGACCTGAAAGACGGTCTTTATCAGGCACTTGCAAAACTTGGCGACAAGAAAAAAGTACTTGCTCTGCCTCCCGATTACACACGTTTGCCGAGCCGTGCAGGTGAATTAACAGAATATGCGTGGCAATATTATGGCGATACTCTAAGCGATGTATTGCCGGCTCTTGGCACTCACTCGCCTATGACCGACAGTCAGATTGCGCATATGTTCGGCACTTTGCCGGCATCGCTTATTCGCGAACACGACTGGCGCAACGATGTCATTACGCTTGGTTACGTGCCTGCCGAATTTGTAAAAGAAGTGTCGGAAGGGGCGGTTGAATATCCATGGCCTGCGCAAGTTAATAAATTGCTTAACGAAGGCGGTTTCGATTTGATACTTTCGCTCGGTCAGGTAGTGCCTCACGAAGTAGTTGGAATGGCTAACTACAATAAAAATATTTTTGTTGGCACGGGTGGTGTCGAAGGTATAAATAAAAGCCATTTTGTAGGCGCGGCTTATGGAATGGAACGAATGATGGGACACGCAGATACGCCTGTACGTCGAATTTTTAACTATGCATCCGAACATTTTACCGCTCATTTGCCCATTGTGTATGTGCAAACTGTGGTTGGGTTGGACAAGAGCGATGGGAAAGTAAAATGTCGCGGTTTGTTTATCGGCGACGATTTTGAAGTGTTCGATTTGGCAGCAAAACTTGCGTTGGAAGTGAACTTTGAGATGCTCGACCGTCCGTTAAAAAAAGTTGTTGTATATCTCGACCCTACTGAATTTAAAAGCACTTGGCTGGGTAATAAATCGATTTATCGCACCCGTATGGCAATTGACGATAATGGCGAACTGATAATAATTGCGCCCGCTCTCAAAGAATTTGGCGAAGACAAGGAAATTGACCGTCTGATACGCAAATATGGATATAAAGGCACTCCCGCAACATTGAAATCCTGCGACGAGAACGAAGAACTGCGCAATAATCTAAGTGCGGCAGCACATCTTATTCACGGCTCGTCGGAAGGGCGATTTAGTATTACATATTGTCCGGGAAAACAGGCTGAAAACCTTACCCAAAGCGAGATTGAAGGCGTTGGATTTAAGTATGACGACATCGATAAAATAACGGCTCGCTATAATCCCGAAAAACTTAAAGACGGATTTAATGTTTTGGCTGATGGGGAAGAAATTTTTTATATTTCAAATCCTGCACTCGGATTGTGGGCGTATCGGGAGAGATTTAAATACTAAAAAATAAGTTTGTAAAGTTCATAAAAAAGAAGTTACGGAAGTTAAAGAAGTTACGGAAGTTATGGAAGTTACAAAAAGTTTATAAAGTTGAAGTTATGGAAGTTAAAGAAGTTACAAAAATTACAAATTAGTAGTATTTCCGTGTACCTTGTACCTTGTACCTTGTACCTTGTACCTTGCACCTTGCACCTTGCACCGTAACTAATCACTAATAATTATGTCTCTCTATTTAATTCCTACATCGCTTGGCGAAACGCGGCTCGAAAACATTTTGCCACAGTACAATTTCCAAATTATTGCGGAGTTGCGATTTTTTGTTGTTGAAAATGTGAGAACAGCCCGCCGATTTCTGAAAGAAGTAAATCGCGATATAAATATTGACGAACTGACTTTTTTTACACTCAACGAACATACTGCCGAGAGCGAAAAAGCAGCAATGCTCAAACCGCTGCTTGACGGAAACGATATGGGAATAATTTCGGAGGCGGGATGTCCGGCAATAGCCGACCCGGGTGCCGAAATAGTGGCTTTGGCGCAAAAAGCAAATATTAAAATTGTGCCATTAGTTGGTCCGTCGTCAATCTTTTTAGCATTGATGGCTTCGGGATTTAATGGACAGAATTTTGCTTTTTCGGGATATTTGCCAATCGATGCGAAAGAAAGGACAAAGAAACTGAAAACATTGGAAAACAGAGCGTACAACGAAAATCAGTCGCAAATTTTTATCGAGACACCGTATCGAAACAATAAAATGCTTAGCGATATTGTAACTTCTTGTAATTCGGAGACAAAACTGTGTATTGCTGCCGACATTACGCTCGAAACGGAATTTATCAAAACAAAAAAAGTTGCCGAATGGAAACGCGCTTTGCCCGATTTGAACAAACGACCGTGTATTTTTATCATTTATAAATGATGCAAATCAAGAGTTGAAAATTGACTGTATTTTTGTGCCGTAGAGCCTGCCCCGATATGTCGGGGCAGGCTCTACGGCACAGTATATTTAACTATTGATACTCACTATATTATAGAGTGCGGTTTTATTGGCACATTAGCGGCAATCTGTAAAAAAATTGAATGCCAATTACTGAAACTTTCGACTTACAATGTTGTAAAAATCTTCGGCAGTCGGGTTGTCGTCAGTCCATTGATATTTTGAGCGAAGGAAGGCGATACTTTCGTCGAATGTGGCTAATTGATTGATATAGTTGAGGGTTTTGTTCATTTCCTCACCGTTATTATTGAACAGTTCTTTTTGGAAACGGAATCTGTCGCCAATCGTAATTGCACGGCGAATATCGTCAACTTTTTGCATCGCCGTTGCCGAAGTTGTGCCAAGCGTATTGCCCGAATGGTACAGACTTTCGTGGCGCAGTGGAGTAGAAATATGTCCGAGTTTATCGGCAATAGTGGAAAAATTACTTACTGTCGGCTGTTCTTCCGGTGTTTCGTTAACCGGCTCTTTTACCTGAATTTCAATCTCTTGGCTTGGAATATTCTGATAATTAATATTTTCGGCTGCTGGCAATGTAATTTCTGCAACAGGCTCAGTTTCTTCGTTTTCGTCATCAGATATTGAAATTTCTACATCTTCGTCCTCGTAATTGTCATTATCTTCGTTTTCGTCTTCTTCGTTAAATTCATCGTCGTCTTCATCTGTTTCATTTACAATAATTTCCTCTTGTTCTACTACGATTACTGGCTCATTATCAGTAAGTTGAATTTCAAATTCAACTTCTGTTTCTGTTTCTTCCTCTTCTGTTTCGATAATAATTTCATCGGCAGGCACATTTTCCGCTTGAATTTCCGCAACTTCTTCTTGTACTATTTGCGGAATTATTTCTATTTGATTTTCGATTTTTTCTGTTGTCGTACTAATGTTGTTCAGATTAGCCAATTGGTCGATAAGTAGTTGAATATCTTCTGTTTGACGGCGAGCAAGAGTTAGCAAAGCGGGAGAATAATCGTCGCTTTCAAAAAATCCGTCAGCAATTATAGTCAAGTCGTCAACATTTTTACGCAAAAGAGTAATCAAAAGTTTTTTGTTCATAATCCGTAGAGTTTAAACTAATTCTAAATAAATATTTTTTTCTTCAGCAATTCGGCGCATATTGAGCAAGGCGTAACGCATCCGCCCAAGCGCAGTGTTGATGCTGACATTTGTTTTTTCGGCAATTTCCTTAAAACTTAAATCTTCGAAATATCGCATACGCACAACCGATTGCTGCGATGGCGGTAAATAATTTACCAATTTCACAACATCTTCGAGCACTTGTTTGTTCGACATTTTATCTTCGGCGCATTGTTCCGAGAACTTTGCGTTATCGCGAATATCGTAGTCGCTACCATCAGCCGAAAAAGTATTTTCATTTTTCAGTCGTCTGTAATTGTCCACTATCAGGTTGTGAGCGATGCGATTTATCCAGCCGAGGAATTTCCCTGTTTCAAAATATCGCCCTTGCTGGATAGTTGTAATGGCTTTGATAAATGTTTCCTGAAAAATATCTTCGGTAAGTTCACGATTATGTACAATCAAGTATATGTACGAATATACTCTTGATTTATAACGTGTTAGCAGGACTTCAAACGCACTGCTGTTGCCTTCTTGATACATGGAAACCAACTGGCTGTCGGTCAAATGATTCAATTTGTTCATTTTTGTACTATTTTAGGATAAATAATAGTAACTGTAGGCAATAGGCAATCTGTTTTTTTAGGTTTGTAATTATTTTATGCAAAAGTATAAACAGTTTTTTAATTTTCCAAACATTTTTCCAAATATTTTTAAAAAATATAATAAATAACCGCAAAAAATGTTGTTTTAGTGGTTATTTTAACAGAAAAACTATAAACTGAAACCAAATTTTTCGCAGATGTTGTTCAAAAATTATATTTGCACTCCTTTGGCTTTCCTATTTTGTTATAGCGTTTGAAACATTTTTTGAATATTTTCGTATTCCCGCCGAATGTTTTCCTGTATTTTTTGTGAATTTTCTTTGCTTTTACGGCGTACATCCACCTCAACCTCTTTCATAATAGTAAGAAGTTGCAGGTCTGTCGGCTCTGTGTCGCTAAGAAAACGCTATGAATTCATATCTGTACTCATGGCTATATTGATTTTTTCGTTTCAAAGTTACGAAATTATAATTATTTTTTTTTGCTATTATCTGAAAATCATTTGTTTGTTGTCAAACTGTGTTAAGTTAAATAGGCTGTCTCATTAAAGCCTGCCCCGACGTGTCTGGGGGCGTAATATGCAAAACAAATTATATATTGCGTGCATAACGGCGCAAAATAAATTCGCATTAATTATATGTCCGTCATAGTCAAACTTATATTTGTTATTTTCCCAATCGGTGGCTACTATGTAATTGTCTTTAAGCGCAAAGCAATTTTGACCGTCTATTGTAGTAAAAATATCTCTTCCGCCTTGTTGCCAAATA
>JAITXR010000172.1 GCA_031284665.1 Paludibacter sp. | reverse complement strand
TAAAAGTGGGTAAAGGCAGAGGGATTTTATTTAAACATACTTCAAATGTGCGAAATTTGGCTTATAAGTCCGATTTACTGATGTTGATTGTTTTAGCATTGCGAGAAATAGGCGAAGGAAAAGTAACGGACGAGCAACTTGCCATTATAAAAGAGCATTTTTTACATATTACAAAAAAAGAATTTGAAACGGACATAAAGCTGACTCCACTTTGGATTCGTCAACTATTACAATCAATATGAATTTAACTCAATTATCAGAAAATCAACAACTTGATATTTACACGCTCGCACACGAGCGTACAGGCATTACACAAGTAGTTTTAGAAAAAGATTGGTGGGTAACAGCCGTTTTACGCGCCTTGTTTGCGTTGCCCTACGCCGAAAATCTATCTTTCAAAGGTGGCACTTCATTGAGTAAGTGTTGGAACTTAATTGAGCGATTTTCCGAAGACATAGACATTGCCGTAAATCGTGAATATTTGGGATTTTCGGGCGAATTGTCAAAAACGCAAATAAACGACAAACTACGCCGTGCGGCTTGCTCTTTTGTGCGTGAAAAACTGCAATCTGATTTGCAAAAACAATTGGAAACTAACGGTGTAAATGCTGCCGATTTTTCGGTAAAAGTAAATATCACTTCAATAACCACTACCGACCCCGAAATTATCGAAGTAGAATATAAATCACTTTTTGCCGACCAATACATTAAGCCTATTGTAAAATTGGAAATAAGCGGACGGTCAATGAATGAACCTGTTAAAAAAATTGCCTTGCAATCATTTTTAGACGAAGCATATCCGAATACGCCCTTTGCCGAAAATCCTTTTGAATTAAACGCAGTGGTGCCCGAACGCACCTTTTGGGAAAAAATTTGCCTTTTACACGAAGAATTTGCCAAACCACAAGAATTGATACGGACAGAACGAATGAGCCGACACTTGTATGATTTAGAAAGAATAATGAATACTGATATTTCTGAAAAAGCATTGGCAAACAAAGAATTATACAATTCTATCGTAGAGCACCGTCGCATTTTTGTGGGCTTAAAGGGTTTTGACTATTCAACACTTGCCACGCAAACAATCAATATTATTCCACCGGAAAGTGTAATTGTTCAATGGCAACAAGATTATGAAATAATGCAAGGCACAATGATTTACGGCGATTCATTGCCATACAACAAGTTGATTGACAAGATAAAACAACTCAATGAAAGAGTAAATAAAATTGACTGGTAACAATGCGACAACCGAGATACTATTTTTTTATCCGCAGTGAATGGTAATAGGAAAAAAAATTACAAATTACCAATGGAATTTATGTTTGCGTATTTTTTTTGAAAATAGAAATAAAAGAATTATCTTTGCAGTTGTAAATTTTACGGAACAATATCAATATTTATGTCAAAAGAAAATACCATTAATCGTAAAAATTCCTTTTGGAATATGCATCTGACAGCAATTATAACATTGTCGTTGGTGTTGTTTTTGGTTGGCTTTGTGAGTTTGCTCTACTTTTTGGCAAACGATATGTCGCGGTATATGCGCGAAAACATCACAATGAGCATTGTGCTGACGGATAGTGCCGATGTGGCTTACGTGCAAAGCATAGAGAAATTGCTGACAGATGGCGGTTATGCCAAAGAACTGAAATACATATCCAAAGACGATGCGCTGAAAGAACATATTGCTGCAATGGGCGAAGACCCCGCCGCTTTTCTTGGTTTCAACCCGCTGCTGGCGTCCATAGAAGTGAAACTTAACCCACAATATGCTAATACAGAAAACGTTACGGTAATTGAACAGAAGTTGAAACACTTCTCCAAAATAGACAAAGTGGCGTATCAAAAAGATGCGATGGATTTGGTAAATGCCAATATTAACCGTATTGGAATTATGCTTGCCGTGGTGGGATTGATATTGTGTTTTGTTTCCATAGTACTGATTAACAGCACTATACGACTGATGATTTATGCCGATAGATTTCTTATAAAGTCGATGCGCCTTGTGGGTGCTACATCGTGGTTCATTCGCAAACCTTATATCGGTCGCAGTATGCTCGACGGCTTTATCGCCGCGTTGTTGGCAATTTTTTATCTTGCTGCCTTTGTGTATTATTTGCAGCTAAATTTTGAATTGAATATTGTTCATAATCAACCAATTACGCTTGCCATTGTGGCGGGCGTGGTGGCAGGTGCAGGCGTGGTGCTTACTGCTATTTTGGCGTTTTTTGCTGTTGGGCGATACCTCAAAATGAAATCGGATAAAATGTATCTTGTTTAATTTATGAAATAATTTTGTTGTTAAAATAAAAATAAAAAAAATATGTCAGATAAAAAAAATGCTCGCATCGACAAAGCCAATGCAACACTTATTGATAACAATTCGCTATCAGATAAAAAGAATTTTCGCATTGGAAAAACCAATTTGATACTTCTTGCAGTTGGTTTGTTGATAATTATAGTCGGATTTTTGCTAATGTTGGGTGCTCCTTCGGGCGACACCTATAACCCCGACATTTTCAGTAAACAGCGCATCACCGTAGGTCCGATGGTTTCGCTTTTCGGCTTTGTATTCATCATTTTTGCCATTCTATTTCAGTCCCCCAAAAAGCAATAATTCCAAATAATGAACAGTTTAGAAACGATTATTATTGCCATTGTGGAGGGTTTGACAGAGTTTTTGCCCGTTTCCTCCACAGGGCATATGATTCTTACGCAGGCACTGTTGGGTGTCGAAAGCAGTGATTTTGTAAAAATGTTTACCGTTAATATCCAATTCGGAGCGATATTATCAGTTGTTATTTTGTATTGGAAGCGTTTTTTCAACATCAATAAAGTTGAAAATCAGCAATTTGCAGACCAAAAAGGGATTTGCAAACTGTGGAATAAATTTGCGTACAAATTCGATTTTTATGTAAAATTGCTTATCGCCGTTTTGCCTGCTGCCGTTTTGGGATTTCTGTTTAGCGACAAGATTGATGCTCTGCTC
>JAITXR010000120.1 GCA_031284665.1 Paludibacter sp. | reverse complement strand
ACATAACTTGCCACAACTACAAAGATATTTTGCAGTTGCATTTTTCGCTGAAACACAAGCCAATAGAGCAAAAAAACGATTGATAGAAAAATGGCAAAAGTTAAAGAATTGAAAAACATCAGTATAGAGTAAAATTGTTAAATTTGAGAGTGCGTTTTATTTGCCACAAACATCTCAAACATCGCGAACATTTTTTTCTTCGTTCGTGTTGTCGGTGTGGTTAGTGGTTTTAGTCCTTTGTTTTTTTTTACAAAAATACTCTTTTTCTTTTAGATGTCAAAAGCGCAAAGCAAATTTTGATTTTCCACCAAATTTTCACGCCTCATTATCTATCAAGAATTAAACTATTATGTAGTCATACCGCAGGTTTACACATCCTATTAACAATGCGAATCAAGAGTTGAAAATTTACTGATTTTTGCCCCGTTAGGGACTAACTATTCAACTCTGGATTCATATTAATATCCCAATTCAGATTAATATCCCAAAATTTTTAGCATACTTTTATAACTTTGCTCTTTGGCAAATAGTTTTGTGTAGTATTCGCCATCTTCGTCGAGGTCGATGATTACAAGTTTTGGCGCAGGAATTAAACAATGCTGTATGCCTCCAAATCCGCTCAACGATTCCTGATAAGCACCGGTATGGAAAAAGCCGATGTATTGCTCGCGGTCTTCCTGTTTTTTAGGCAAAAAAATTGCATTTGAATGAATTTCGGCATTATAATAATCTTCGCTGTCGCAGGTTAAGCCACCAAGATTTACACGCTCATATTCCGAGTCCCAATTATTTATTGCAAGTAGCACAAAACGTTGATTTATAGCCCAAGTATCGGGCAAAGTAGTCATAAACGAGCTGTCAATCATATTCCATAACTCGCGGTCGTTTTGTTTTTTCTGGTTTACTATCGAATAGAGCATTGCGCCGCTTTCGCCAACCGTATAAGACCCAAATTCAGTAAAGATATGTGGCTCAGCAACTGAATGTTGGTCGCAGATAGTTTTAATTTGAGCCACTATTTCTTCTGCAATATATTCGTAATCGTATGTCATATCCAAGTGCGTTTGAATAGGGAAACCACCACCAATGTTCAGGCTGTCGAGTTGAGGACACTTCTTTTTTAGTTCGCAATACAAGTTTACTGCCTTGTTCAATTCATTCCAATAATATGCAGTATCTTTCACTCCTGTATTTATAAAAAAGTGTAGCATTTTAAGTTCAACCTGCTCGTTTTCGGCAATGTGCTGCATATAATACGGAATAATATCGTTGTAACGAATGCCCAAACGCGAAGTATAGAAATCGAATTTTGGCTCTTCTTCCGATGCAATTCTAATTCCAACCTTGAATTTCAAATCAAAATCCTTTAATAATAAGTCGAGTTCAAACTTATTATCAAGAATTGGGATTACATTTGTAAAACCAAGTTTCATTAAATTCTGAATATTTTCAACATAGGCAGGACGTTTAAACCCGTTGCATATCACATAGTTATCGGATTTTAAAAGACCTTGTTCAAATAATGATTCCATAATATTAATGTCGAAAGCAGACGATGTTTCGATGTGAACACCCTGTTTTAGCACTTCTTCCATCACAAATGAAAAGTGCGAACTTTTAGTGCAATAACAGTAATTGTAATCGCCGCCATAATCCACTTTTGCCATTGCTACATTAAACATTCGTCGCGATTTTTGTATATTCTGTGCAATTTTTGGCAAGTATGCAATGCGCAACGGAGTGCCATATTGCTTAATAATATCCATCAACGGAATGCCAAACCATTCAAGTTCGTTTTCGTTTACATCAAACTCTTCGTTGGGAAATTCAAAGGACTGTTCGATTAAGTCCATATATTTATTTTTCATATCTGTGGAATTAAATTGTTATAAAATATTTAATCTAACTTATTTACTTGTGAAATAAATATTCAATCTAAGTAAGTTAAATTGAAAAAAATGTCGGCAAATGTAATAAATATTTTAGATATAAGCACGATAAAACAAGTAAAATTGCTTTGCATCACAAAAAAAATAATGTTTTGCTTTGTTTTACGAGAAAAAAACTATAATTTTACCATTTATAAAAATCAATACTAATAAAATTATTAACTAAAACTATTATGAAAAAATTTATTTGGCTTTCATTGCTTTGCATCTGTGCAACAGCAATATCAGTGGCTCAACCACGTGCTGTAGGATTACGGCTTGGAACTTCGACCGAAGCATCGTATCAACATTCGTTTGGCGAAAGTAATTATTTACAAGCAGATGCAGGCTTTTCGTATATTTCTGGTATTCAGGCTGTTGCTACATATAATTGGATTGTTGCTCGCCCCGATTGGACTGATTATGGCACTTGGGAATGGTTTGTTGGTGGCGGTGCAGGTGTGGGTATAAGTTCAACTTTCAGCAACGACACATACTTTTATTTGGGACTTGTCGGTAATGGAGGTTTGGCGTTTAACTTTGATTTTCCCCTGCAAGTTTCGGTAGATATTCGTCCTATGATTGGACCCAAAATCAACGATAATGGTGTTTCCTTGAATTATAACGGATTGTTTGAAACTGCACTTAGTGTTCGTTACAAATTCTGATATTTGTGTATTTAACATATTTTATCCCGATTTGTTGGGGCTGATAATGCAAATTATCAATATGTTAACCACAAACCACACAGACTGCACAAACAAAATAAAAAAAAGTTCGTGATGTTTGTGATGTTCGTGGTAAAAAAACAAACCAACAA
>JAITXR010000118.1 GCA_031284665.1 Paludibacter sp. | reverse complement strand
TTGATAACTTTACAAACTATATAACTTCTCAAATCCTATGAAACACAAACTTTTAACTATTTTTGCCTTAATAATTTTTGCCACTTCATTATCGGCAGCAAAAATACCAAACTATTCGCCAAACATTCAGATGGAAACGCTTGGGCGTGGCTTGGTGGCTTATCGCAAATTAAACACAAATTACATTTATATTTCGTGGCGTTACCTGAAAACCGACCCGATAGATATTGCTTTCAACATCTATCGTGCAACAATCAACGGCGGAGTAGAAGGCAATCGTACACGTATAAACACTGCGGTTGTCGATAATCGTACATTTTATGCTGCCTCATTTTCATCCGACGATTCCACTAAATTTTTCCTCAAAGAAGTGCGCAATGGCGTTGAAATCGACTCGGTAGTAGCAACTTATATTCTACGCAAAAAAATCGATGCCCCAGATACTTATATCGAAATTCCGATGAAGGCGGTGAACGGCAAAAGCAGTGCTGCTTCTAACAACACTTGGGTTTGGGATGCGACTTCGACTGATGCAAATTTCACTTATATTCCCAATGATGCCTCTTTTGCCGACCTTGATGGCGATGGCGAAATGGAAATCGTAGTACATCGAGTTGGGGCAAACTCACAGGATAATGCCAATTCGGGCAGAACAGATGCACCGGTTTTGCAAGCATATAAATTAGACGGAACTTTTATGTGGGAAATAAATCTCGGAATAAATATTCGCGAAGGAGCGCACTACACGCAATTTATGGTGTATGACCTCGACGGCGATGGCAAAGCCGAAGTTTGCTGCAAAACCGCAGAAGGCAGTCGCGATGCTGCCGGAACTTTTTGCGGCGAAGCATATTTTCCTGCTTATGTGCAAAAACATAACCTTGGCTCATTAACTTACAACCGAAATGCAAGTTACCGAAATACAAACGGTTATATTCTTACCGGACCCGAATTTCTAACTGTTTTCAATGGCGAAACAGGGACTGAAATAGTTACTACCGAATACGACCCGCCACGTTACAGTAATACTTATAATAACGGTAACGAAGTACCGGTACTCAACCCCACAACAAGCAATATCAACACTCGTTGGGGAGACAATTACGGCAACCGTGTGGACAGATTTTTGGCTTGTATTGCTTATTTGGACGGCATTCATCCCTCGCTGGTTATGTGCCGTGGTTATTACACACGTACGGTAATTGTGGCATACGATTTTAACGGAACAGCACTTGCAAAGCGTTGGAAATTCGATACTTATGCCGGCACATCCACTTCGCCTTGGTCGGCTTATGCAGGTCAGGGAAATCACAACCTTTCGGTAGCCGATGTGGATGGTGATGGCAAAGACGAAATTATTTATGGTTCGATGGCTGTTGACGATAACGGTACAGGCTTGTATAACACACGATTAGGACACGGCGATGCAATGCATCTCACCGATTTTGACCCCACACGCCCGGGATTGGAAGTAGTGGCTGTTCACGAAAATAAAGTAGATGGCACTACTTACCGCGATGCCCGTACCGGTGCTATTATATATAGATTACCTTCGGGCGATGATGTAGGACGTGGCATGGGAACTGATATTACTGCCTCATTTCGTGGAATGGAATTTTGGTCATCACGATGCGGTGTTGTCAATTCGCAGACTCTCACCGATGTAAGCACAGGCGGAGTGTCGATGAATATGGCTTGCTGGTGGGATGGCGACTTGCTACGCGAATTACAGGATGGAACATCAATAACCAAGTACAACGGCGGCTCGGCTACAACTTTACTAAGTCCTCCCGGAGTGGCGTCAAACAATAGCACAAAGGCAAATCCCTGTATTGTAGGCGATATTCTTGGCGATTGGCGCGAAGAACTTGTGTTGCGCACAAGCGACAACCACGCTATTCGGATTTACCTCACCGACCAACAAACAACTTACCGCTTTCATTCCTTCCTGCAAGACCCTGTGTATCGACTTGGTATTGCACGGCAAAACGTGGCTTACAACCAACCGCAACATACAGGATTTTATTTTGGAGCAGATTTAAATAATATATTTGTGCCTACACAAATCGCAACCGATGCGGATTCAATAGTTTTAGACCCAATTTTTGATGGAATTTCATATTCTTGGAGTACCGGCGACAGCACAAAAATCCTTACGCTCCATCGCGATGATTTCGTGGCAGGACAAGATTCTACTATTTCGTTGCAAATGAACTATTTAGGACAAATATTTACAGATAATATTAAAGTAAAATTTAATATCACTACAGAAATAAAAAATACGGTGGAAAATAAAATCGAACTGCTCACTAATCCCGTAACTAACTCAATGACAATCGCTTTTGACAAGGCAGGACGATACGACATTTATTTTTACAACCTCACAGGCGCAATGGTAGCAAAAACAATTTTGATGGTTGATGGAAAATCCCGACAAACCATCGACGCTACAGATATACCTGTGGGAACAAATATTATTAAAATCTCTGATGGAGCAACGGATTTCAGTCAAAGTTTCATCAAAAAATAATTAGATAGTACTCATTCACGCCGCGCCTCTACGGACAAGCGACATCCTACTAAACGGCAAAACCCTCACAGAGTTTCAAATTCTGTGAGGGTTAGGTTTTGTAGGGCTAATATGCCAATTAAGAAATTAAAATGCTTATGGTTTTTTATTGATTTTGTATCTGCAAAAAACTGTCTAATCTGCGTACTTTTGGGACAGTTTCATTGTTTAATTCTCGGAGTTTGTCAGTAAGTTCTTAATTAATTTTTTCTCGCTCCATTTCTTCCGCAATATGTTTTACTAACAAACCTGCGATTGTCATTCCGAACATTGCCGGAATGTACGAAGTAGTGCCATTTATTCTGGCTTTTGAACTACACCATTCGTGATTTGTTAACTCCGGGTCGCCGTCGGATTGCAGGGCTTTGGGACACATACAGCGTTCTGTTCCGCACGCCGAATTTTCGCCTTTGTTAGTAAGCAATTCGTCGCTGTAAACGCATAGAAATTCTTTGCCAGTCCCGCCGTTTTTCTTAACTCTATTACGCAGTGCGGCTGCTAATGGGCAAGATTGTACTTTCCAAAATTCGGCAACTTTAATGCGCGTGGGGTCTAATCTTAATGCTGCGCCCATCGACGAGAAAAGTACTGCATCGGTAAGTGTGGCTTGCTGAATGAGAAAAACTTTGTTTTGCAAACTATCAATTGCATCAATAATAAAATCGTAGGAATTGAGATTAAAACTTTCGTGTGTGGCGGGCGAATAAATTTTTTGCAACGCAATAATTGTTGCCGAAGGATTAATATCTAACAATCTGGCTTTTAGCACATCAACCTTAACTTTCCCGACATTAGAACTTGTTGCCATCAGTTGCCGATTGATATTGGTTATACAAATTCTGTCCGAATCAACAATAGTTAAATGGCGAACTCCCTGACGTACAAGCATTTCGGCACACCAACTGCCTACTCCGCCCACACCAAAAATTATTACTTGTGCCGCAGCAATTCGCTCCATAAAAGTAGCACCAAGTAATAATTCGCTACGATTAAAAATCGCTTTTTCTATGCCCATCTCGAAAAAAAGTTTTATTTTTGTAAAAATTTACTGCTAAATATTTGCTTTATGTTAGATTTCATTATTTCAATCGACAAAAACCTGTTTTTATTCCTGAACTCGCTACACGCGTCGTTTTTCGACAATTTTATGTATATTTATACAAAATCTAATGTCTGGATACCTCTCTATATTTCAATACTTTATGTGATTATTCGCAATTACAGGAAACAATCAATTTTGATAATCATCGCTTTTGTTGTGTGCCTTGCCGCAGCCGACCAAATTTCGTCAGGTATCATCAAAGAAGTTGTAGGACGTTTGCGCCCATCGCATAATCCTGATTTTGAAGGCATTATCCATCTTGTAAATAATCGCAAATCAGGACAGTTCGGTTTTGTGTCGTCGCACGCTGCTAATACTTTGGGATTTGCCTTGCTGTGTACTTTATTTTTTAAAAATAAGATTTTCAGTACAATAATTTTTGCTTGGGCTATAATCAACTGTTACACACGCATTTATCTTGGCTTACATTATCCTTTGGATATAATTGGCGGCTCAATAGTTGGCTTTGCAGTGGCAATAATTATTTTCAGCATTTGTAAACGTTTTGTAAAATTGCAAACCAACCTTTCCATAAAACAATTGTTTATTCCGATTGCCGTATTGGCTGTAACTATCTTGACAATAATTGTTTACAGTGCTTTTGGTTAAGTAACGTGAATATA
>JAITXR010000113.1 GCA_031284665.1 Paludibacter sp. | reverse complement strand
TTTTTCGTTAAATTTAAATCAATGCGTCCCAAATACAGTCCACTTTTACCCATTTGCGATATAAGCACTGCTTTTCCAAGTTTATTTTGCGCTGTAGTATTGTCGTCCAGCAAAGTATGCGTATGCCCACCAAGTATCACATCAATATATTCAGAGTTGTTGGCAAGGTCGTAGTCACTCACTTCCAAGCCCTCTTTCACACTGCCTAAATGCGAAAGACAAATGATTAAATCACATTTTTTCTTTTTCTTCAGAATTTTTGCGGTTTTATTCGCTGCCTCTATGGGGTCATTGTAAACAATTCCCTCGTAATTTTTATCAAAAACCAATCCCTTAGGATTTACCGTCAGCCCAAAAATGCCAATGCGCAAACCAAAACGCTCGATAACGATGTAAGGTTTGACTTCGGAAGCAATGGGCGTATTGCTCAACTCATAATTGGCACACACCACAGGGAAATTTGCCAATTTCAACACTGCGGCAAGGGTATCTAATCCGTTGTCGAACTCGTGATTTCCGAGCGTAGCAGCATCGTAGCGCATACGATTCATTGCTGCAATTTCCACACGCCCATTAAAGAAATTGAAATACGGACTCCCTTGAAAATAATCGCCCGCATCGAGCAACAATACATTTGGCTCAACAGCACGAACACTGTCAATTACCCCCATACGCCGCGCATAACCGCCCATATTCGGCTCTTTTGCTCCCGCATCGGTGGGCTCTACCTGACTGTGCGTGTCGTTGGTGTGCAAAACAACAATATGCTTTGTTTGCTGCGCAAAAGTCATTTGCGCAAACAATATCAATATCAAACAATTAATGTATTTCATAAATTTAAAATTCAAAGATTCAATAATTTAAAGATTCAAAGTAGTTAAGTGGTTAAGTAGTTAGAAAGTTAATTCTTAATTCTTAATTCTTAATTCTTAATTCTTAATTTTCAACAGATATTCTTCCGTCCAACTTCGCCTCAACTTTTTTGCCGCTCTCGGTAATGGCTTTCACCGCCTCAATAAACACGCTACGGATAGTTAATCCTGTGTTTTCACGTTTTTCGTAGGCTGCCAAATGTTCCAATTTATCGTTGCCACCTGCCATAAAATCATTGGTCGCAATCGTGTATATTTCATTTATATCCAGAGGTTTACCATTAATTGTTACATCTTGTGGCTTATGGTCTTTGATGGTCATTCGGATTCCTGTTTCACCTTGACCACCCACAGCAGCTATCTCTTCAATCACTTTTTGCAGAACATCGCCTTTGAGCCATAGTACTACGAGTTCGTTTTCAAAGGGCATCAGTTCAAATATTTTTCGCAGTGTAATATCGCCCTTATTGATTTGCGTTCGCAGTCCGCCCATATTCATAATTGCAATATCCACCGGCTGCCCGATGTGCTTTGTAGCTGCATCACGCAACACTTCAGAGGCTAAATTAGACAACAAACTCTCTGGACGCGATGTAGCCATCGTTTCAGCCGCCTGCCCGATAACCACATTCAGTTCCTCGTTTATTTGCGTGGTAACAGGCTGTAAATAAGTTACATACTCCTTGTCGGCAATCCTATCTGTTGTGCTGTCAATAGGGATTTTAGCCGAAGATGCCTCCACTACTTGCCAATTCGACGCGCACGAGAACGTAGCCAAAACCAATATCAATACTGCCAAATATTTACTCATTTTCATTGCTTGTGTGTGTTTTTTTGATATGCAAAATTACAAAAAAAAATGATTGATATGATTTTTTTTTGCAATAACCATATCAATCTTATTTTAATTATCTGATTAACAATCAGTTGAGACAATAAATTATCTCTTTATTTGCCGAAATTCTGACAGCACGTATCACGTTGGCATACAACATTATGTTTCGTAAAGTTGTTTCGCTTGGTTCATTAAGTGGTGTTACGCTTTCGGTGGCGTGTTCAAATTGGTGTAATTTTTTGTACATAGGCTCGTTTATTGATTAAAGGTCAATTAATAAACGTAAATTGCACCAAAAAATTATATCACAGTGAAAAAAATCACAGTTTTTTTTCAATCGCAAGCCTGCGCATATTCATCAGTGCGTATCGCATACGTCCCAACGAAGTGTTGATGCTTACCCCTGTTTTATCTGCTATTTCCTTGAAACTCAAATCTTCAAAAAAGCGCATACGAAGCACATCTTGCTGGTTATCCGGCAAATAATTTATCAAACTCGACACATCTGTCAGCATTTGCTCTTTTGTAAGCACATCTTCAATACTTTCGTCCGCAAGTTTGGCACTGTTCAAAAAATCGTATTCCACGCCATCAATCGAAAAAGTATTTTCGTTTTTCTCACGCCGAAAGCAATCTATAATAAGATTGTGTGCAATGCGATTTATCCAACCACCGAAACGCCCCGTTTCCACGTAACGCCCTTGTTGCATAGTAGTGATGGCTTTCACAAAAGTGTCTTGGAAAATATCTTCTGCAAGTTCACGATTACGCACTATCATAAAAATGTTCATAAAAACACTTGACTTGTAGCGCATTAGCAGAACTTCAAAAGCAGAATTGTTGCCTTCTTGATACAGGGTTACCAATTCTTCATCAGAAAACAGATTCAGATTCTTCATTATTCTCTATTTATAAATGGTTTTAGAGTATAATCTTTTCAATAGGCACTTAAAATTTTAGCGGTTTGTAATTTGAATATTGAGAATGCAAAAGTAATAAAAAAAAAATAAAAAACAATTGTTTCACAAAATATTTTTTTTGTTAAAATATATTTCACAAAAATTGTACCAAAAAGATAAAGTCGTTAGTCATTAGTCGAAAGTCATTAGTCAGAGTAAAAAGTAATGAGTAATGACTGTCCTTTGCGGCTTAGTGTCTTTGCATCTTTCCCGCTCAGGCGGGACAAGTCGCGTTAGATATATTTATTTTTTTAACGCAAAGGCACTAAGTCGGTACTTGTCCCGCCCAAGCGGGAAAGTCGCTAAGAATTTCTTCTTCTCTGTGTTATTTTTTATTACACAGAGGTTCACAGAGTGGCACAGAGGCTTAATTTCTTGTAACTCGTAACTCGTAACTCGTAACTTGTAACTCGTAACTCGTAACTTGTAACTTGTAACTCGTAACTTGTAACTTGTAACTCGTAACTCGTAACTCGTAACTCGTAACTTGTAACTTGTAACTTGTTTACTCGTTCACTCGTTTACTTTATTTAAACGGATTGTACGAAATATCGTAATCGAAAACGTTTTCTTTTTCGCGTTTTTTCACAAATTTCACCAATTGTGTGGTGATAGGCAACACAATAATTTCGTAACTTGTTTTCATTCCTATCTGCGTTAAAATCAATATTATCAGCGTTTTAATAGGCAATATTCCACTGAAAGCGATGGAGAAAAACACCAATGAATCTATTCCCTCGCCGGCAAGGGTGGACACAATTGCTCGCAAGGAAAAACCTCGTCCGTGTTGCAGAATTTTCATTTTGCTCATCACATAAGCATTTACAAATGAACCAAACAGAAAGGCGACAAAACTTGCAAGTGTGATTCGGAGCGTGTTG
>JAITXR010000105.1 GCA_031284665.1 Paludibacter sp. | reverse complement strand
ATGATGTTCAGCACTACAATTTCGTAAAGCAAATAAATCCAAGGCATACCGATACAAAGCGAAATAATCATCGGTATCGACCTGCCATTAAATGTTGTTAAATTGATAAACGGCATTGTCTCAAGGTTTTTTTTGCGCAGACGCAAACGCACATCTTCGGGAATATCTTCGCCATATTTGGCTTTTAAGTTTGCCAGCAGTTTTTGCAGTTGCGGTGTGATTTTTGTCTGCAAAATGGTATAATAAAGGTATAGCCAGAAAAGTCCTTTGTTAATCCCGCGCGACATTTGATTGTATTTTGTCAGCACTTTGTCAACCGACAAAAATTCCGCGCCTTTTTTTATACTGATAAAATACAGGTGCAAAGTTTTGTAATAATCGGTAATATTTGCTTGTATTAAATTCGATGCGCCTGCCAAAGCCGCAAGTGTCCACGCCCATCCTGCGCCAAATTCCGGCGATATGCGTAAGGCGATACAAACATAAATTGACAGAAACCACAAGTCGCCGGCTACTCCATCGAGTATTCGCCCTACTTCCGATTTTATGCCGGTCAAGCGGGCTAATTGTCCGTCAACACAATCGAGTATGTTCGACAAAATTAGCAGCAAAATTCCGACAACATTAAGCCAAATGTCTGTTGGATAAAAAAACAAACCTGCGCCTATGCCGGTAAAAATCGAAACGATTGTTATCATATTTGGCGTAATGCGTGTTTTGGTAAAAAACAGAGCAATTTGATAGCCGATTGGGCGATAAAACAATCGGTCGAGAATGTTTTCTGTTTCGATTGATTTGAGTGAGGATAGAAAATCGTATTTTTTAGCGTTGTTCATTATAGTTAAATTTATGGCTTTTTTTGTTATAACAGCAGTTTATTTATATGAATAACCGCCATCTGCAACAACGATTTCGCCGTTGAAATAGCGGTTAGTGATTAACATTTTATAAATTTGCGCAACTTCGGCAGGCTGACAAAATCGTTTACACGCAATTTTACTTTCGATACTTTGTCGTATTTCGGCAGGTTTTGCTTTTTGCCATTCGGTATCCACAAAGCCCGGTGCCACGCCGTTTACTCTAATGTCGTAAGGTGCAAGAAATTTCACTAAATTTTTCACTAATGCGTGAACTGCACTTTTCGTAACACCGTAAGTGAGCGACATTGCGTGTGGATGCACAGCCATAAGCGAGCCGGTAAAAACTACGCTGCCGCTTGGGTTAAATTGATGGATAATTTTTTGTGTCAAAAAAACAGGAAAATGTACATTTGCAAAAAACTCGCCTTCCCATTCTTCGAGCGTAAGGTCTTCAAAATTTTTGCGTAATGTAGTGCCGGCATTCAAAATCAAGGCATCGATTTTAATATCTTTGCCCGTTAAATAATCAGCAATGCTGTCGATTGACGTTTTGCTGCGGATGTCGGCTTTGATACATTCTACCGATACTGCAAATTTGCGTTTTATTTCCGCTGCTACTGTCGATGCGGTGGCACTGTCAGTCGAATAAGTGAGTAGTAAATTGTAATTATCTTCTGCTAAACATTCGGCTATCGCTCTGCCAATTCCTTTTGTCCCACCGGTAATAAGTGCAAATTTATTCATTTTGTTTTGTGTGTATAAAGTTTGTCAGAGCGTAATATTTGCGTTATTTCAACATTGAGGGTTTTTCTTGCCGTTGTTGTTCGAGCGTTACTTCGTACAAGTCGTGTATATTTTTCTTAATGTTGGTTGTCGAAGTTCCCATTCCGTAGGGGAAGTAGAACACTTCCACTCCGAGGTCTTTCAGGTAGTCGTACTTTCCAAACCAGTCGTCGCCCACTACAAAAGCATCGATATTTAGTTTTTTGACTATTTCGGTGTGTTCAAGTGTATGTTGCGGAATTACAAGGTCGGGAGTTCTCAACGCCTCGATAATTGCTAAACGTTCCTGAAAAGGTATTGCCGGTTTGGCTTTATATGATTGCACCAATTCGTCGGTACTTACGCCAACAATCAGTATATCTCCCAATGCACGAGCGTAGTTAATCATTCGTAAATGATTGTAATGAAACAGGTCGAAAGTGCCGGAAGTGAAAACTATAGTTTTGTCTTTGAACATTGTATTGTGTGTTTTTTTTAATCAAGGCACAAAGTTATAAAAAAGTTTTTATATTACAGAATATTTTATTTATCTTTGTTTCCGATTAAATAAAAATATTGTGAAACTCACGTCAATTAAAAACGGTTATAGAGCATTTTCGCAGCGTGGAGGGATATTTATGTTTCTCAGAGCGCAATTATCGTCGCAAATGGCTACTATTGTTGACAATTCCATTGCATTTTTACTAAAGAAATCTCTCGATATTTTCAAGGTGAAAGTTGTTTATTTGCTTTCGCACGGGATCGAAAGTTATGTCTTTGCTACAATTATTGGTCAGATTTGCGGTGGTTTTTTCAGTTGCTTTATGAATTATAAGTGGACTTTTAAGGCACTTGACATTAAATTTAGATACATATTTTTTAAATTTTTGTTCGTGTGGCTTGGAAGTATTGCACTTAACACATATTTTACGTTTTTCTTTACCGAACGGGTCAAAGAATATCCGATGTTTGTGCGCTGGCTTGGTGCAAACTCCGACGACGTATTTATTATTATCAAACTTGTAATTGCTACTTTGGTGGGCTTTTTTTGGAATTACACGATGTATCGCCGCTTTGTTTTCAAAAATATTTCGTTTAAACAAAGCGTAAAATCGTTGTTTCATTCTCATAAAAACGAAATAAAAAACGATGAAGAAATTATTAAAGAAATTTTTGAAAAAACAATGAATGATTAAACAAAAAAATCTATTTTTGTAGTCAGAAAAATATAAACAGAATTTTAAACACAATAAAACGAAAACTATTATGAAATTTGCAGTCTCAAGTGCCGAACTATATGCACGCCTATCGTCGATAGGAAAAGTTATTAACGCTAAAAATCCGATACAAATTCTTGACTCTTTCCTTTTCGACCTTAAAGAAAACACCCTGAAAATTACCGCTTCGGATGTTGAATCTACCATTATTACAAGCATCGAAGTAAGCGATGCCGAAGGCGAAGGTAAAGTTGCCGTACAGTCTAAATTGCTGCTCGATACTTTGAACAAATTGTCGGAACAAACAATTTCATTTGCCATCGACGATAATAATTTGGCTATGGTAATTAATTCCGACAACGGAAAATACAACTTTGTAGGGCAAAGTGGCGAAGATTATCCCGAAATGACCGACTCGCTTGTGGGCGCAAAAACTCTGGCAATGTCGGCTCAGCAACTTGCCGCAGGTATTGCAAAAACTGCTTTTGCCGCTGCTGTGGAGGATGTACGACCAATAATGACCGGAATTTTGTTTGATATTAAACCCGACAGTCTGGTAATTGTAGCCACCGATGCACATAAATTGGTGAAATACAAAACTGTACTTGCTACGGCGCCGGAAGTTCAGGAAGGCGAATTGGTGAATTTTATTTTACCTCCAAAACCGTCATCGCTGCTTAAAAATATTTTGGCAAAAGAAGAAAATGCACAAATTGTGTTCGATAACAGATTTATCGAAGTTACAACCACTAATTATTTCTTGCGCTGTCGCCAGATAGAGGGCAAATATCCAAATTACGATGCCGTTATTCCAAAAGAATATCAGTACAGTATTTTTATCGACCGCGAATTGTTACTCAACGCTTTACGCCGTGTTCAACTTTTTGCTAACGAAGGAAATAATATGGTGAAATTTGAATTTTCGGAAAATATTTTACATATTTCGGCTCAAGACCTCGATTTCTCGACTTCCGCTGACGAAGTAATTAATTGTAACTATTCGGGTGCCGAACTGAAAATAGGATTTAAATCGCCATTCCTTGTTGATATTCTTGCCAATCTGTCGTCAAAAGATGTCGAGATGCAACTTATCGACCCTGCTCGTGCCGGACTGATTTTGCCTGTCGAAAATGAGCCAAACGAAGAAGTTGTAATGTTGCTTATGCCTATGTTGTTGAATGATTGATGATTAATGCTAATCAAAAGTTAAATAGACAGTCCCGTTAGGGACAATATATTGGTAAAATAATTGTACAAAACCGACAAGCGTGCCGTAGGTACGTAATATAAAATAAATCACATATTGCGTACCTACGGCACGCCAAACGTAATGATAATGTTTTTTCTACCAATATGAAGTGCCTAACGGCACAAAAAATCAGTAAATTTAATAACTCTTGATTTACATAATTAAATAAGCACAGATTAAAAAAAATGAAACTAAATCTTAAAAATCCCATTGTTTTTTTCGACCTCGAAACTACCGGACTTAACATTACCAACGACCGAATAGTAGAATTGTCGTACCATAAAATATATACTAACGGACGTGAGGAGACAAAAACCATCCGCATAAATCCCGAAATGCCCATTCCGCCGGATTCGACCGCAATACACGGAATAACCGATGCTGATGTGGCTAATTGCCCGACATTCAAGCAAGTAGCAAAAGAATTTGCTAAAGATATTGAAGGCTGCGATTTGGCTGGTTACAATTCTAATCGTTTTGATGTTCCGCTACTTGCCGAAGAACTTCTGCGTGTAGGCGTAGATATTGACCTCAAAAAACGAAAATTGGTGGATGTGCAAGTGGTTTTTCATAAAATGGAGCAACGCACATTGGTGGCAGCATATAAGTTTTATTGCAACAGCAATCTTGTAGATGCCCACTCGGCACAAGCCGACACACAGGCTACTTACGAAGTTTTGCAAGCCCAATTAGACCGCTATCCCGAGTTGGAAAACAGCATTGAATTTCTCTCAAAATTTACGGCGCAAACCAATAATGTGGATTTTGCCGGAAATATTATTTATAACGACAAAAATGAAGAAATTTTTAATTTTGGCAAATATAAGGGCGAAAAAGTGACAAATGTATTGAAAAAAGACCAAGGTTATTTTTCGTGGATACTCGACAGCAATTTCCCGCTATACACCAAAAAAGTTTTGACAAATATAAAATTGAGAGGGTAGGGGGTAGGCTAACTTTCAAATTTATAGTTATATAGCATCAACCGACAAAATTTAATTTTGTCGGTTGATTTTGTTTTATCTGTGCGTTTTAATTCGTAATTTCCACTTTTATTCCTTCGCTATGTGCGCTCATTTCGGGCGCATACATATTTTGCAGCGTGGTAATGCCATTCGAGAACGAGCCTGCGTTGTTGGCTCGTACATCATATTCAAACACATAGGTGCCTTTGGGCATTGTTTCAAAGAAGAAATTTGTTGCCGCATCGCGGGTGCTTTCGTAGTACGCCGCGCCGTTCTGGTACTTGTAGCCACTCAACACATTGACCGGCTCAAAACCCGCTGCCCGCATATCTTTAATGTGGATATATTCCATTTCGCGGTCGATGTTGATTACCAATCTTATGCTTATCAAATCGCCAACTTTTATTGGCGTGGTTTCGGTTATTTCTTGCAAAACTTGCCCTTTGTCGGTATTTTTTTTCAAAAACAACTGTTTTTGCATTTTGATATTGCTGTTGGCATTGGTTATTTTGTCTAAATTCTCAAAATACTGCCAATACATTCCGCCCCACGCCGTGCCGGGTGAGGTTTTTTCGATTTTTACACTGCCTTTGTCGGGGGT
>JAITXR010000041.1 GCA_031284665.1 Paludibacter sp. | reverse complement strand
GTCGGCATCGCTTAATCCAAAATTGAAAATCTGAATTTTCGTTGCCAATTCGGGATTGAGCAACAAGTTTTGTTCCGCCTGCAAAAAAGTTTCCTTAAATGGCTCAAAACCATAAATTTTAACGATATTTTTTTGTTGCGACAAGTATAACGAAGTAACAGCAATATTTAACCCAATGTCGAAAACCACATATTTTTGGTCTGCATCCGCAAAATGATAGTCCTCCGAGCAAAGCACTGCCGCGCTTGTCCAAAGAGTATTTTCCGATTTTCCCTCAATCGTCAATTTGTCCGACGAAATTCTAACGCCGTTTTCATCGGCATTTACGGTATAAGCTTTGTTGTTTAAAATTTGGATACTCTCGTCTCGAAGACTGTAACTTTCCGGCGCTTTGAGAATTTTCAGTTTCACTAAAATTTTTTTGATAAATTTTTTCATTTCCCGATTAGTTTTTTTATAAAATTCACAACTCTAATCATAAATTGTCGGTCAATATACTTAATAACGTATTTCTCGCTTGCATCAATTTTTTTACTTAAAATATCTGTGTACATCGACGACATTTTAAATAAAATTTGTTCATAATAAGGAGTTTTTCGGGCGTATTTCCAGAAAATTTCAGAATTGATACACGACGGATTTCTCCAAGGTTTTTCCATTGTATAATGGAATATTTGAGGGTTTTTAATATCAGTATATTTAACGGCAAAACAGGGCATATAGTTGTATTTCTGCGAAATAGTAGCATAATTATTTCCGTCGAACACCAGATTGAAAGTATCCTGCGTAGGATAAATAAATTTTGGGCTATTGCATTTAGCCTGTGTAATGATTTTCTCGAGTAATTTATTTTCTCGCCATTTTGAGCAGTTCAAAACCAAAAGTCCATTATTAAAATATTGGTGATTTTCGTGTAAGTTTAAGCGTTCCCGTTCTCTTAAAATATCGGCTGCATTTCCTTCGGGCGCGGCAGCAATTGTAAATTTATCAATATCAATACCCCAAACTTCCTTTATATCACAGGTAACAGTAATATCCACGTCCATATAAATTGCTTTATTAATTTCTGGAAAAAGTGTTGGGATTAGTGTGCGAGCGTAAGGAATGTAGGACTTAAACCAGCCGATTTGTGCACCCGAAAACATTTGCAAATGTTCCGAAACATCTGTAAAATCAATTTGCAGCGGAAATTCACGAGTTTGCTCTGCGATAAAATTCGTTAATAATTTTTTATCCTTTTCGTCAAAACCCTCGGTCAAAACGTGAAAATTTAGTGCTTCGCGCGTATTTTCGATAATCGACAACGCAGTAGTTGCCAAAAAAGGCGCGTAATTGCCGGTGGCTACAAAAAAGATTTCGATTGCCTCTTGTTTATTTTTGTCCTTCATTTTTTATATGTTTGTTTTTATTTTACCACGAACATCACAAACCCTCACGAACATTTTTTTTCTTCGTTTGTGTCGTCAGTGTGGTTTGTGGTTATATACGTTCAATTAATTCTAACAAAATTAATTCGTAAATTTTCAGTAGTCAAAAATACTTTTATTTTTTTAATTAGCCAAATTCTTACGGTTTTAAAAATAAAAGCCTTAATTTTGTAAATCATAGTTAACTATTAAATAGGACAAAAAACAAAGAGTAAAGAGGCGCGAAAGAGCGAAAAAACTACTAATTTGTAAACTATTCACTATAAACTATAAAATATAAACCACTCAAACTTATCTAAATAGATTATGAAAAAACTCTTCCTTATCGACGCTTATGCAATTATATATCGGGCATATTATGCTTTTATTCAATCGCCGCGAGTAAATTCAAAAGGCTTGAATACATCGGCAATTTACGGCTTTGTAAATACGCTCCAAGATGTTTTAAACCGCGAAAAACCTACGCATATTGCAGTTGCTTTCGACCCCGCCGGTCCTACTTTTCGCCACGAAATGTTTGAGCAATACAAGGCGCAGCGCGAAAAAACGCCCGAAGATATTAAACTTGCAATTCCTTATATCAAAAAAATTATTTCTGCCTACAATATTCCAATTCTCGAAGTCAAAGGTTACGAAGCCGACGACGTGATTGGAACAATAGCCAAAGTGGCAGAAACACAGGGTTTTGAAGTCTTTATGCTTACGCCCGACAAGGATTACGGGCAGTTGGTTTCCGACCATATTTTTATGTATCGTCCGCGTCATTCGGGGGGATTTGAGACTTTGGGCATCGAAGAGGTAAAGGCAAAATATGGAATTGACAACACTCAGCAAGTAATTGACTTATTAGGACTTATGGGCGATGCGTCGGATAATATTCCCGGCTGTCCGGGGGTTGGCGAGAAAACCGCAGTAAAACTTTTGCAGGAATTTGGCTCAATAACAAATTTACTCGAAAATACAAAATCGTTAAAAGGCGCATTAAAAATAAAAATTGAGGATAACCGCGACAAAATTATTTTCTCGCAATTTTTAGCCACAATTAAAACCGATGTCCCTATCGAATTTGACGAAAACTCGTTGAAAAAAAGCAATATTAACGAAAATGAATTACGCCAACTTTTCGACGAATTGGAATTTCGGCACTTGAAGGACAAAATACTTAGTGCCACACAAGCCCCAAAAACTGCAAAATCCGCCGATTTGTTTTCGGGGCAATTGAGCTTGTTTGCCGACCTGCAAGCGGAACAAAACAAAACGCAAACACAAACAGACGAGCAACAAGCGGAACAAAATGGATTTCAGACCATTAACACAAGCACTCACAACTATTATTTGATTGACACAAGCGAAAAACGTAGCACGTTGATTTCAAATCTGTTACAGCAAAAATCAGTCTGTTTCGACACCGAAACCACAGCCATCGACACTTTTACTGCCGATATGGTGGGAATGTCGTTTGCTTACAACGAAGGCGAGGCGTTTTATGTAAATTTACCGACTGACAGAGCGGAATGTAAAAAAATTGTTGCGGAATTTCAAGTGTTTTTTGCCAATACGCAAATCGAAAAAATAGGGCAAAACATAAAATTTGACATCCTAATGTTGGCTCAATATGGGATTCAAATAGGCGGAAAAATCTTCGACACAATGATAGCGCATTATCTCTTGCAACCCGAATTGCGGCACGGAATGGATTATCTGGCTGAAATTTATCTGAAATATCGCACTGTTCATTACGACGAACTGTTTCATAATCAGGACTCAAAAGTCAAAAATCAAGATATTAGAAAAGTGGATTTGAACTTTCTAAAAGATTACGCCGCCGAAGATGCCGATATTACTTTGCGCTTAAAACAAATTTTGGAAAAAGAAATAGCCCAAAATTCGCTCGAAAAACTTTTTTACGACATCGAAATGCCACTCGTCAGAGTACTTGCAACAATGGAGCAAAATGGCGTAAAAATTGACTCGGAAGCATTGCAGCAAAGTTCTGAAATTCTGACTGCCGAGATGAATAATTTGGAAAAAGAAATTATCGAAATGGCAGGAACAAAATTTAATGTTTCGTCGCCCGCACAAGTCGGCGAAGTGCTTTTCGACCGCTTGAAAATCGACGAACGAGCAAAACGCACAAAATCAGGTCAGTATTCCACTGCCGAAGATGTACTGGAAAAACTACATTCGCGCCATCCGATAGTAAACAAAATTCTTGACTATCGCGGGCTGAAAAAACTCCTGTCAACCTATATAGATGCATTGCCGCAACTCGTAAATCAGCGCACAGGACATATTCATACATCTTTTAATCAGACAGTTACATCCACCGGACGGCTGAGTTCCACAAACCCGAATTTGCAAAACATCCCCGTACGCGACGAGCAAGGCAAAGAAATCAGGCGCGCCTTTATCCCCGACGAAAATTGCGTTTTCCTGTCAGCCGACTACTCCCAAATCGAACTGCGAATAATGGCAGATCTGAGCGGCGACCAAAATATGCTCGACGCCTTCAATAGCGGCTACGACATTCACGCTGCAACGGCTGCCAAAATCTACAAAATACCTATTGAGCAAGTATCAAAAGATATGCGCCGAAAAGCAAAAACCGCCAATTTTGGGATAATCTACGGCATCTCGGTTTTCGGACTTGCCGAACGGCTAAACATCCCGCGAAACGAGGCAAAAGAACTTATCGACGGATATTTTGAAACCTATCCCGACGTTAAAAAATATATGGACGCGGCAATCGCCGGAGCAAAAGAAAGCGGATTTGTGGAAACAATTTTTGGGCGAAAACGATACTTGAACGACATAAATTCGCAAAACAGCATCGTGCGCGGATATGCCGAACGAAATGCCATCAACGCGCCTATTCAAGGCTCGGCTGCCGACATTATTAAAATAGCAATGGTAAATGTGCAAAACCGCTTGGAGCGCGAAAACCTGAAAACAAAAATGACCCTTCAAGTCCACGACGAACTAAACTTTTCAGTACCAATAGCCGAAACCCAAATTGCACGACAAGCAATAATCGAGGAAATGCAAAATGCTTGCGTTCTGAAAGTCCCACTAATTGCCGA
>JAITXR010000376.1 GCA_031284665.1 Paludibacter sp. | reverse complement strand
ATTTTAGGAATTAAAGACCTTAGAAGTGATAAAAGAATTGATTTTGTAGGTGGCATTCGTGGACTTGAAGAATTGCAAAAACGTGTTGATAGTGGCGAAATGCGCGTGGCTTTGGCACTGTATCCGGTGTCGATGTCCCAACTGATTAATATTGCCGATACCGGAAATATTATGCCGCCAAAAACAACTTGGTTTGAGCCAAAATTAAGGTCGGGATTGGTTATTCACGAATTGATATAAATATATGTTAAAAAAACTGACTACTTTATTATTAATTTTTTCTGCGATTATTTTATTTAATAGTTGCGGACTTAAGGCTCGTATAGCCAAAGCCGACAAGGAATATGCGATTGGAGAGTATTATTCGGCGAGCGAAAAGTATAAAAGAATTTATTCGCGCATTCCTCGCTCAAATAAAACTTTACGAGCGCGAATAGCCTTTAATAATGCTGAATGTCAGCGCATTACAAGTGTTACAAATGCCGAAATGGCTTACGCTAATGCCATTCGTTTTCAATATCCTGATTCGATAGTTTATTTTCGCTATGCCCAAGCGTTACAGCGTAATGGAAAATATCGTGAGGCGGCAAATAATTATGCCATTTATTTAACTCACGATTCGACTAATCTTGTGGCGCAAAATGCACTAAATCTGACAGTTAAACTCGACAGTATAAAGTTGCAAACTACTGATTATAAAATAGCAAAAGCAGCATTTTTGAACGATAGAAAATCCCAATCTTTCAGTCCCATATTTCAATCAATGGATGGAAATGTGTTATTTTTTACTTCCAACAGAGTGATTAATCGCAAGGCGGTGATGCAAAATTCGCCGGTTACCGGAATGTTAAATAATCGCCTGTATTCAATTCGTAAAGACGCTTCCGGAAAATGGGAAAAGCCCGAAAGATTAAGCGAAGATGCCAAGTCGCTCGATTTTGACGACGGGGTTTGTACTTTCAGCCCCGATGGCTCAACTATGTATTTTACGCGCGGATTTAAGGACGACAGCGAAGATTCGGGCGCAGCAATTATGGCGATGAGTAGGGCAGGAGGGGCGTGGAGCGAGCCAAAACGTTTGGATGTTTTTGCGGATAGCACTATTACCGTTGCTCATCCGGCACTTACTGCCGATGGAAGTAAAATTTATTTTGTGTCCGATGCTCCCGGCGGCTATGGCGGAAAAGATATTTGGCGGGCAACACTCGAAGGCACAAAATGTACGGCAATCGAAAATTTAGGCAATAAAATTAACAGCGCAGGCGACGAAATGTTTCCATATATTCACTCAAACGGGAAATTGTATTTTTCGTCAACCGGACTTGTTGGTTTTGGCGGGCTTGATATTTTTGTTGCAAGCGAAAATAAAGACAATACTTGGACTGTCGAAAATCTCGGTTTGCCGATAAATTCTTCCGGCGACGATTTTGGAATTACTTTTGAAGGCAATGCTACAAAAGGATATTTTAGTTCAAATAGAGGCGAAAAACGCAGTTATGATGCGATTTACAGTTTTGAGAAACCAGTTTTTGACTACTATATTCAAGGCACTGTAATTGATGATATTTCGGAGCCGGTTGCCGATGCCGTTGTCCGACTTGTGAGCGAAAATGGGACAAATATCCGCTTACAAACCAAAAAAGACGGCACATATAAACTGAAAATTGACAAAAATTTGAATTGCGTAATGATGGCTTCGGCACGTGGATTTTTGAATCAAGGCTTTAAAATTTCGACCCTTACCAAAGATAATGGGAAAGCATTTATTCAGGATTTTCGCTTGCCTGCGCTTTATCGCTCAATTCGGGTGGACAATGTTTTTTACGAATTTGGAAAATGGGATTTAACGCCCGAATCGGAAACAGGACTAAAAGAAATGCTTAAAATTTTATCCGACAATCCGAATATTACTATTGAATTAAGCGCGCATACCGACTATGTTGGTAATAATCAGGCAAATAAAACACTTTCGGAACGTCGTGCAAAATCGGTTGTGGATTATCTGATTGCTGCCGGAATAGATGCAGCACGTCTGTCAGCCGCCGGATATGGCGAGGAAAAACCGGTAACTGTAACTGCCGAAATGGCGCAACAACACAGTTTCTTAAAGGAAAACGACGTATTGACCGAAGAATTTATTTTAACTCTTTCGCCTCCGCAGCAGGAAATTGCAAATCAAATAAATCGCCGCACAGAATTTAAGGTAACGAAAGTAAATTTTAAGATGTAACAGATTATGAATAACGATGAATTTGATGTAAAAAATTGGAAAGAAACAAACATTTTGACGGATAGCTTATGGCTTATAAATGAACGGGATAAGAGCGGAAAACACGCGAATGTTTATCACGGTAATTTTGTTCCACAAATTCCGAATCAACTTATTCTCCGTTACACAAAAGCGGGTGAAACGGTGCTTGACTTGTTTATGGGCAGCGGCACAACACTTTTTGAATGTGAAAATCTGAAACGCAATTTTATAGGCTTTGATATAAACCAACAAATTATTGATTTTGTAAATTCAAAAATGATTGATACGCAAGATATTAATTTTGAAATTAATAATTGCGATGTTACGAACAAAGAAAAATTTGATTCAGCGATTAAAAACCAAAAAGTTCAGTTTTTGATTGCGCATCCGCCTTATATGGATATTGTAAAATTCACGGATTTGCAGGAAGATTTGTCGCATATTTCGGATTTGAAACTATTTTTGGACAAATTTACGCAAGCAATTGGCAATGGGTTGCAATACTTGGAAAAAAATCGTTACTTTGCGGTTGTTATCGGTGATGTTTATAAAAAGAGCGAAGTTGTCCCGCTGGGGTTTTATGTAAATTATGCAATAAAGAAAAAGTTTAATGTAAAATTGAAAGGAATTGTTGTGAAAAATATAGAGGGAAATCGCGGAAAAATTGGTGTAAATAATATATGGAAATACAGAGCATTGAAAAGCGATTATTACATTTTCAAGCACGAATATATTTTTGTTTTTAAAAAAGAATTTTGAGTTATGGAAGACGTAAAAATTAGATTAACAGAAGATATTGCTAAAAAAATTATTGGCAATAATAACTATGCTCAGCAGTATTTAGTAAAACTAAACGAAATTATTGCGGTTGATGGTTTAACATTCAGAAATATAACTCGTGGAAAAAATGTTGGACAACAAGTAGTTTCTAATTCTACTCCTGAAATATGGAGATTGATTGTTAATACGTGGAATTATGAAGTTAGCAAAAATATTATTCGTACACTTTTTAAGACAACTGAAAAATACAGAAATGGAAAAGATGCAGACAATGCAATGGCACTTTTAATTGAGGAATGGCAAAATCTCAATCTCGGAGAAATATCGTGGCCATTTTCACAAGGACAATTTGATGCCTTTGTTCAATCTGTTAATTCCGAAAATTCAAATGGCACAATTAAAGATGAAAAAGTAAAACAAGCAGCAGTTAAATATCGAAGAATAAAAGAAATAAATACAGTCAGAAATGATTTTATTGAAACTTTGATATTTGAAAAAAATGAGAATATTACTCCAACGCTTGACCATAGGAGAGGTGTAGATTTTTTTGTTAATGGAATTTCTTTTGACCAAAAAGTTGCTAAAAGTCCTACAAATGAGTTTAAAAGGAAAATTGGCGAAGATTGGCGACAAGTTGCTATAACACAACCTGAAAAAGTGGCTGAGTATCTTTATACTTTTCAAGATGAAGGCAGGTTTGGTGCAGACCCTCGTTTGTTGGTTGTTTATATAGATGAAGATGTCTCTATCACTCAAATTAGAGATATTATTAATCATACCAATCTCAATAATTATTTAACCGTAAATTTTACTTTTAATCATAAAATTCAAGGCAACAGAAATTACAGAGTACCTTGTTTCGTTGTGTTACTTTATAATAAAGATATTCAATGAATTATATCGGCTCAAAATATAAACTTTCAGGTTTTATTTCAGAAACCATAAAATCGGTTGTCGGCTATGATTTGTCAGACAAGGTTTTTTGCGATATTTTTGCAGGTACAGGCATTGTAGGTAGAAATTTCAAGCAAAATGTGAAAAGTGTAATTTGCAATGATACAGAATTTTATAGTTATGTTTTAAATAAAAATTATATCGAAAATCATACTAATTTTGAATATAAAAATTTATTGTCAGAATTAAATTGTTTGGAAGGTATTAATGGTTTTATTTTTGAAGAATATTCCGAAAATGGCAAAAGTGAACGTTTGTATTTTTCTGAACAAAATGGAAAAAAAATAGATGCTGTTCGCCAAAAAATAGAATATTGGAAAAAAGAAAGACAAATAACTGATAATCAGTATTATTTTTTATTGACAAGTTTGCTTGAGAGTGCCGATAAAGTTGCAAATACGGCTTCGGTTTATGGTGCTTTCCTAAAACAAATAAAAAAATCAGCACAAAAGGAATTGATCATAGAACCTGCATTATTTCCCCTTAATAAAAATGAACATAAAGTTTATAACGAAGATGCAAATACTTTGATACATAAAATATCAGGTGATATTTTGTATTTAGACCCGCCTTATAATGCGCGTCAATACGGTGCTAACTACCATTTACTCAATACAATAGCCGAATATAAACCATTTGTTCCAAGAGGAAAAACAGGTTTGAGAAATTACCAAAAATCAAAGTACTGCAGCAAAAATATTGTAAATTTGGAATTTGAAAATCTAATAAAAAATGCAAATTTCAAGTACATTTTTTTGAGTTATAATAATGAAGGCTTGATGTCGGTTGAAGATTTAAAACAAATAATGATTAAATACGGTAAATATAATTTGCAACAAATAGGTTATCAGCGTTTTAAGGCAGATAAAACCGAAAATCGCAATCATAAAGCCGATAGCACAGTGGAATATTTACACATATTAGAAAAATGAAACAATATATTAATCTCCTCAATAGAGTTTTAGACGAAGGAACACAAAAATCCGACCGAACAGGTACAGGCACAATTTCGATTTTTGGGCATCAGATGCGTTTCGATTTGGCTGACGGTTTTCCTTTGATGACTACAAAAAAACTACACTTAAAATCAATAATTTACGAATTGCTTTGGTTTCTGAGTGGTGATACAAATGCAAAATTTTTGCAGGATAACGGCGTGCGTATCTGGAACGAATGGGCAGATGCTGACGGTAATTTAGGGCATATTTACGGTCATCAATGGCGGCATTGGGACGACTACAAAGGTGGTTTTGTTGACCAAATTGCTGACTGCATTGAACAAATAAAGCATAATCCCGACAGTCGCCGAATAATAGTAAGTGCTTGGAATGTAGCCGATTTGCCAAATATGAAATTGCCACCTTGTCACGCTTTTTTTCAGTTTTATGTGGCGGATGGGCGATTGAGTTTGCAACTTTATCAGCGAAGTGCGGATATTTTTCTGGGTGTGCCGTTCAACATTGCCTCGTATGCGCTTTTGCTGCAAATGGTGGCGCAGGTTACGGGTTTGCAGGCGGGCGATTTTGTGCATACACTTGGCGATGCGCATATTTATAGCAATCATTTGGAACAGGTTAACGAACAACTTACGCGCGATTGTCGCCCTTTGCCTACAATGAAAATTAATCCATTGGTAAAAGATATTTTTTCGTTTCAATATTCTGA
>JAITXR010000357.1 GCA_031284665.1 Paludibacter sp. | reverse complement strand
TATATTTTTTGTTGCGAAACAAAATGCACCCGATGCGGTAAATATACAAAATTACGATACCTGTTTGACTGTTTGCGCTCGATTATTTTAACCCGCAAAAGCACAAACGCACAGCACTGCATAACAGTTCAATAAAGATAATCCTGAATAGCAACTTTTGCTCAAACCAAAGAAAAGTTATATCTTTGTGCCGATTATTACACCGCATACGCTATGCAGGTAAAAACCGACAATGGAACTTTTAATAAATTATTAATATATGAAAAAGATTGTATTTTTATTGACTCTGTTGATATGTTTGTTTTTGTTTTCATTGAAGACAAATTGTCAGGTTATTATTAGATATGATAATAACACACAATCTATAAGCGAACAAAAAACATATATGGATACTATGTCTCAGGAATTTAAAATTGGTTACAATCCCAATGCGTTACTGTTAGAGTTTGTGGACAATGAAGATACTACGGTATTATTTTGTTCTTTTGCTTGTACACAATATCATATTGAAAAAAACACAAATAAAATAAGTTTTTATATATGGTTGGAAAACTACTACCCCGAAGAAGAGGCTTGTCTTTGTATTGATGATAGTGAAGAAAAATGTCGCCCTGACACATCAACTTCCAATGTTACAATAACATATTCTTTTTTCAACAATACAACGCAATGTCATATAAGTAATTTTAGAATGTTCATTCAGAAAGATAAAAAATTTAAACAATTCATCAAGCATATTGAGAATAAGCAATTTTCTAAATTAAGAAATATTAATAAGCAAATTTTTACTAAAGAAGAGCAACCCCAAGAAAATATTCTTGCACCAATATTGGTGCATTATTTAGATATCGTTTATTATTGTTCAACAAGCAATAATAAAAAAGTTGAATCAATAGTAAATGATTTGATAAAGGATAATTATGACTATATTCAAGAAAATAAAAATTTGAATTATTACATCTATTATATCAATTTTGTTAATAGTATTAAGAATGGAATTATGCAACTGCAAAATAAAACATTGAATGGGAATGATGTTTTTCATTCCCCGTGTTTAGACAATGCACTACTTGTCCCGCAAGAGCGGGAGTCATTGTCGGAACACGACTTGTTTGCGTCTTGGGTACAACCTACGGCAAGCAAGGGGGATTTCCTATTATTTCAATATATCCGTCTTCATTGACTTTGTACAAAATACAATCTATATTTTTAAGGGCTTCCTTTGTTTTTTTAAGGGTTTTATTGCCGAAAAAACGTTTTTTAATTGTCTTCCTATTCTCATTACTGAAGTGTACAAAAATATTATTCTCTCTAAATGTTTCTTGATAAAAAACGGTCTCTATGCCTTGAGATTTATAAAATAATTCTGATACAGAAGTAACAATATTGTCTCTAACATTAAACAACCAAAGAGATTGGTCTCCTATTTCAACGGTATTATTTTTTCTGTATTCTTTTTGAGTTAGAAAAACATAACTTTCAATATTCTTTTGTAAAGATAATTTACCACAAAAATAGTATTTTTCGTATGTATTATCTATTTTAACACTATCATAATTTGTCAGTTTTGTAGTATCTTTTATTGCTATTGACATAAAGTAGTTTTGCGTATTTGTTTTTATTGCTTCAATTCTACACGAAACGACACTATCCAATATTGAGGCATAACTAATAATCAATTTGCCATTATAAAAGAAATCCTCAGATAACATATCGTAATGATTGATAACAAAAACAGTGTCTTTAATGTGTTTATCGCTCTCAAAAACAAAAGAAACACTATCTTTTGCGAAATTTTTCATTACGAATAGATTGTCATTCTTATATTCTTTATTGCATCTACTAAAGCCAATAAGCAATAGTACAGCACATAGCTGTAATGTAATTGTTCTCATTTATAAACAGGTGGTGGTGTTATGGTTTTTAACATATATTTCCCTCCTTACCGCAAGACTATGTCTTCCCACGTAGGCGGGATAAGTCGTAGTTATATTGTTCTTTAAAACAAATTTCATTCTTTATTTGAGCCACAAAGATAATAATTCTATTACAAATCCAAAGCCACAAAATCAATAACTGCAACCTTTTTTTAAGATTGCTGTTATTGATTGGTTCAGGTACAAGTCGCAGACTTGCACCACAAGTGTCGTCCCTTGCGGGACTATTGAGATGTTGCTATCTTCTATCCGTAAGCTAAAGCATACGGTTAATAAAGTACTGTCCCCTGCGGGACTATAAAAAACCATCGCACCTTCAAAAAAGAATTAACTCGGAAAATAAGAGTTTGCAAATGTTTGATTTTTTAACTAACTTTGCACCTCTAAAAATATCAGTATAATTTTATGACAAAAAAAACGCTTACCTTAGTCATTTTATTTTTAACATTGCATAATTTCAGTTTTGCCTGTACCAATTTTCTTGTAGGGCGAAAAGCAAGTACCGACGGTTCTACTTTTATCAGCTATGCAGCAGATTCTTATTACCTTTTTGGTGCGCTAACTTACAGTCCACGAGCCACTTATCCCGAAGGTGCGATGCGCGACATTTACGATTGGGACACCGGCGAATATCTTGGAAAAATTCCGCAGGTGGCGCAAACTTATTCCGTAATTGGAAATATGAACGAGTATCAAGTGTGCATTGGCGAAACAACTTTTGGCGGACGCGAGGAACTTGTTGATACCAAAGGACTTATCGACTATGGAAGTCTGATTTATATTGCCCTCGAACGCTCGAAAACTGCCCGCGAGGCAATAAAAATAATGACAGATTTGGTGGCGCAATATGGTTATTACAGCGAAGGCGAATCGTTTTCGGTGGCAGACCCCTACGAAGTGTGGATACTCGAAATGACGGGCAAAGGCGTGGGCAACAAGGGCGCAGTGTGGGTGGCACAACGGATTCCCGACGACTGCATCTCGGCACACGCCAATCAGGCAAGGATAACGCAAATCAACTTTGACGACAAGGAAAATTGTATGTATGCCCCCGATGTGATTGCTTATGCCCGCGAAAAGGGCTATTTTTCGGGCAAAAACACGGAGTTTAGTTTTTCGGATACTTACAATCCATTGGACGATGTGGCTTTGCGCGTGTGCGAGGCGCGTGTGTGGAGTTTTTTCAAAGCCTTGAACCCCGAAATGTACAAATATATTAGTTACGTGAAGGGCGAAACAAAAGAACGGATGCCGCTGTGGATTAAACCGGCAGAAAAAGTTTCGGCACAAAACCTGAAAGATTTGATGCGCGACCAATACGAAGACACCGAATTTGATATGACCAACGGCATTGGTGCAGGTGCGTTTCACACCAAACTGCGCCACAGTCCGCTGACATATACCGTTGATAGTGTGGAATATATGCACGACCGCCCTATTGCTACGCAACAAACCGGATTCAGTTTTGTAGGGCAAATGCGCGGTTGGTTGCCACGCCACATTGGTGGGATTTTTTGGTTTGGCGTGGACGATGCGGCGAGTTCGGTGTATGTGCCTGTGTATTGCAGCACCGACAGCGTACCCTTTTCGTTCAGTGCCAACAATGGAAGTATGATAGAATATTCGGCTACATCGGCTTTTTGGGTGTTCAACACGGTGTCGAATTTTGCCTATGGCAAGTACTCGTTTTTGCAGCCCGACATTAAAAAAATACAGCACGAATGGGACAATTATTTCAATGCATTAGTGCCAAAAACAGACAAAGCAGTACAGACTTTGCCGGAAGAAGAACGTGTAAATTACTTAACGTCAATCAGTTGTAAGCAATTGGACGATGTGGTGGTGGCGTGGAAAAAACTTTTTGAATACCTTTTGGTGAAAAACTTAGATGGAAATGTGAAAAAGGAAGCCAATGGCAAATTTGTAGCCAACGAAGCCAAAGTGCCTGAAATTATACGCCCCGGTTATCCGGTGGAATTTGCACGCGAGATGGTGAAAGAAACGCCACACTTCCGCGTAAAATCGAAGGCAGAGTTAGATGCGAGAAAATAAACAGCAGCAAGTAGGTAAGTAGTAAGCAGAGGCGTGGCGCGCCACGTCTGTACGGCAGTAAGATTACAAACTTGCAATTCTTTATAAACTTTATAACTTTACGAACTGTAAAAACTTTACGAACTTTAACATTGTTAAGTTTTTAATTGTCAATAAATTGAATTACTTTTGTAAATATTTTATAACACATAGAAAATGCGCAAATCGTTGATATATATATATATAACAATAATAATTTCGGTTATGATGTCGTCGTGCATCACAGCACGAAAGCTTAATTATATGCAGAAGTCTGCTACCGAGACCTACTCCGACTCGGTTACTTTCAGCGACTACAAACTGAAAACGGGCGATTATTTGTACGTCAGAGTTTATTCGGCAGACGAAATGTTGCCACAAATCCTCAATGGAACGCCCGGCGCCACATCTCAAAATCAGGGAGGAATGTTTAACGTTGGCGATTCTCCTTATTCCGATTTAATTACTTATTTGATTGATGCTGAGGGAAATATAGAGTTTCCAATGATTGGGAAAATAAATTTGGAGGGAAAAACATTGCGCGAGTCGGGACGGATTTTTGAACAAAAATTGTCCACAATGTTAAAATCCTGTTCTGTAGATGTGCTTATTGTAAGGCGTTATTTTAGCGTTATTGGCGAAGGTGCTTCGGGGCGTTATGCGATAGAAAAAGAAAAAATGACCATCTACGAGGCTTTGGCGCAAATAGGCGACTTGGGAACATACAGCGACCGCAGTAAAATTCAGCTAATTCGCGAAAAAAATGGCAAAACGGAAATAAAACAATTCGACTTGCGCGGTGTAGATATTATTAATTCCGAATTTTATTACATAGAACCCAACGATGTGATTTATGTGCCTACACTGAAAGAGCAATTTTTTAGTGTAACAAGTTTGCCTGTCGTTTTTTCCACAATACT
>JAITXR010000124.1 GCA_031284665.1 Paludibacter sp. | reverse complement strand
ACCACATTTGCAACCAAGCCTGATGCCACACCCAATGATGGGGAGAAATCTAAGCTTGTTAAGTAGTAACTACCATCGTTTTTGAGATCATGATCATCCGCGGTTCCTGTTGGTATTTTAATTGAAAATTCAACTGTTATGTCTTTATTTGTACCATCCTCCATACATTCAACTGAAGTAGATGATGTAATGATTGCTTCAATTCCCGATGTTATGTTCTCGGGATCTGCTTGGATAGCATTGACAATAGCAGTAGTAATTCCAATTCCACCTACCAAGAAAACCAGCGAAAGTAAAAATCTAAGAGTTTTTCTTTTCATAAGTAAAAATTTTAATTGTTATTTAATAATTGTTTGAAATAAAAAAAATTGTTTTGAATCATTTTTTGTTTGTTTTGTGTGTTATTAGTAAAAAAAATTATTGTTTGTTCATTCAGCCATACCTTATTTTTTTGAGTTTAACGTTTCCAACTGACTTTTGCTCTACCTCAACCGGAAACGTTTCTTTGAGAAATAGGCTATATATTATTTTGTATTTTAACTCATACATATTTATAGATGCAAATAAACTTCCCATAAGTGCTATGGAAGTCCCCGCGATACAATATAAGACATTAGTATTCATAGTTATCTAACTAAGAATTAAAGAATTAATGACACACTTTACTGCCTATTACCCACCACAATAGCCGTTTTTTCCATCGGAATTTGGTGTATAGTGAGTATAGGTTTGCAAAAATAAAACATTTTTATATATAAACAATCTTTTTTTATAATTTTTTTTGCAATTATTTTTTTTTTATGTTTTTTAAGGGGTAAAATTCGGTCTGAACTATGATTTTAATAAGATTTTTGGGATTACTATGATTAAGAAACGGACTGAATTACAAATGCTGGGTGCAAGGTGAACGGTGCAAGGTGCAAGGTGCACGATGCAAGGTGAACGGTGCAAGGTGAACGGTGCAAGGTGCACGATGCCGGAAATAGCAGCAGCAGCCCGTCATTGCTTTTTGTCTGAACTGTGATTTTAATATGATTGTTTGAAGACTATGATTAAGAAACGGGCTGAATTACAAATGCTGGGTACAAGGTGAACGGTGCAAGGTGCAAGGTGCACGATGCCGGAAATAGCAACAGCAGCCCGTTCTTGCGCATTTGTCTGAATCGGGATTTTCAGGATTTGGAGATGAACAGGATAAGAGCCGGATTGCGGGGTGGGTACCGTTCTTCGTTAACCATTTATCATTAACCATTAATCATTATCTTCCCACCTCATTTTTACCTTATTTTCTCAACAAAACGACCTCAGTAGCAAATAGATTTCCCTGACATAAAACCTCATTACCTTATTTTCTCCGTTTTTTTGTCTGAACTATGATTTTAATATGATTTTGGGGATTACTATGATTAAGAAACGGGGTTGCAGGGGTGTTCTTGCAAGCCGTAGGTTTGCATCGCTCGGTAGAAAATATACCCCCCCGCAATCTGCATTCCGTAGAGCCTGCCCCGACAAGTCGGGGCAGGCTACCAATGGCGAAGGATGCATTCCTACGGAATGCTGTGGGTGGTGGTGATGTTCACGTTTCTACCGAGCGATACATCCCTAACGGGATGTTAAATGCTGCTTGCGCCGATACCGACATGTCGGTACAAGTCTTGTAATCGGTGTGTTGGCTATTTTATCAAGACACGGATTGCAAATCCGCGCCAGCGGGGAAATGGTACACGATACACGGTAAACGGTGCACGAAAAAACTACTAATTTGGGAGTTAATCACTAATCGTTAATCACTATTCTTTATACCTTATAATATTATACATCGGTTTTTGGGAAGGGCTATTAATTTCTATTTTATAATTTCTTAGAAATGATTATCTTTGCAAAAAAAAACGTTATGCAACCAAAACCAAATTTATTGGACAGTTTGAAATCGCTCAAAGACCCTCGTCGCAAGCATGGACAACGTTATCCGTTCAAACCACTCAAATAATTAAACTCTTCAAACTATGCTTAAGCCTCATTATGCAATTTTATTTTTGCTGCCGTTATTTTTAATTGCATCTACCACTCGCCGGTACGAAAAACTGAGCGATGGTGTAATCGTTTACCTGCCGCACGAAACAGCACTTGCCTGTCAACAAATTCGTTTACAGGTGATTAGCGACAATATTATTCACGTTACGGCGACTCCGAACAGCCGATTTACCGAAAAAGAAAGTTTAATTATTGTTGATAACAAAACACAGACCGAGGGTTGGAATATAGTTGAAAAATCGGGGAAAATTGTACTGAAAACTGCTGCTTTGCGGGTGTCGGTATCGCTTGCTACCGGCGAAATTGTGTTTGCCGATAAGAATGGGAATATCGTGCTTGCCGAAAATAACGGCGGAGGCAAAAGTTTTGAGAATATCGAAGTGGAAGGTAAACAATCGTACACCGTGCATCAAGTATTTGAATCGCCCGACAATGAAGCCTTTTTTGGTTTAGGTCAGCATCAATCCGATGAATTTAATTATAAAGGTAAAAACGAAATTTTGTATCAATACAACACCAAAGTATCAGTGCCTTTTGTTGTTTCGTCAAAAAATTATGGTTTGTTGTGGGATAATTATTCGCTCACAAAATTTGGCGACCCGCGCAATTATTCCAATTTAGACCAATTTAAGTTGTATGATAAAAACGGGAATCGAGGCGGCATAACGGCTATTTACGAAAATAATGCAGGCGCAAAAACAATATCGGTCGAACGTTTGGAAAGCGGTATTGATTACGAAAATCTCGAAACGGTAAAGAATTTCCCGCCCGATTTTCCTTTCTCCAATTCTAATGTTAGTTGGGAAGGTTACATTGAGCCGAGCCAAAGCGGATTGTATCGTTTCATTCTTTATTATGCCGGATATACAAAAGTTTTCGTTGATAATCAATGCCTTGTCGCCGAACGCTGGCGCACGGCTTGGAATCCCAATTCGTATAAATTTTCCGTTAATTTGCAGGCGGGGCAAAAACATAAAATCAGAATTGAATGGCGCCCTGATGGCGGCGTGTCGTACATCGGGCTGAAAGCATTAAGCCCGCGCAAGGATTTGGAGCAAAACAAATTGTCGTTTTGGTCGGAAATGGGGGATGCGATTGATTATTATTTTGTTAATGGGCAGACGGCTGACGACGTGATTAAGGCTTATCGCCACTTGACCGGCAAAGCACCCATTATGCCGAAATGGGCAATGGGATTTTGGCAAAGTCGCGAACGATATAAAACTGAGGATGAACTGTTGAGCGTTCTCGGCGAATATCGCAAACGGAATATTCCTATTGATAACATTGTGCAGGATTGGTCGTATTGGAAACAAAACGCTTGGGGCAGCCACGATTTTGATGCCGAGCGTTTCCCTAATCCGGCAAAAATGGTTGATAGTGTACATTCTTTGGATGCACATATTATGATTTCGGTGTGGCCAAAATTTTATCATACAACAGTTAATTATCAGTCGTTTGACACAAATGGCTGGATGTACAATCGCGCAGTAAGCGACAGCATTCGCGACTGGATTGGCAAAGGATTTATTGGCGGTTTCTACGATGCTTACAGCGAAGGCGCGCGGAAATTATTTTGGGAACAAATAAACGAAAAACTTTATTCAAAGGGCTTTGACGCTTGGTGGATGGACGCCTCGGAGCCTGATATTCTGTCGAATGCGAGTATGACGTATCGCAAAGCACTGTCAACCCCTACGGCGTTAGGCTCTTCGACCGAATATTTCAACACTTATGCCTTGCAAAATGCCAAAGGTATTTACGAAGGACAGCGACAAAGCGACCCAAATAAAAGAGTGTTTTTACTTACTCGCTCGGGTTTTGCGGGTTTGCAACGATATTCCACCGCAGTTTGGAGCGGCGATATTGGCACTCGCTGGGAAGATATGAAAGCGCAAATTTCCGCGGGATTAAATTTTTCGATTTCGGGAATCCCTTATTGGACAATGGATATAGGCGGTTTCTGCGTGGAGCGGCGTTATGAGCGGGCAAAAGAAAATACCGAAGATATGGCAGAATGGCGCGAACTGAATACACGCTGGTTTCAATTTGGGGCTTTTTGCCCATTGTTTCGCAGTCACGGGCAATATCCATACCGCGAAATATTTAATATTGCACCCGAAAATCATCCCGCATATCAAAGTATGGTTTATTACGACCGCCTGCGCTACCGCCTGATGCCTTATATTTACTCGCTTGCGGCAATGACTTATTTTGACGATTATAGCATTATGCGACCTCTGGTAATGGATTTTGGGAACGACGCGAAAACGCACAATATTGGCGACCAGTATATGTTTGGAACAAGTATTATGGTAAATCCGGTGTACGAATACAAAGCCAAATGGCGCAAAGTGTATCTACCCAAAAATACCGGTTGGTACGATTTTGAAAGCGAAAAATACTATTCCGGCGGGCAATATATAGAGGCAGATGCTCCATACGAACGAATACCTTTGTTTGTTCGCGAAGGCAGTTTGTTGCCGCTTGGCAATATTGTTCAAAGCACAAACGAAAATCAGAACGACCTCACTATTCTCGTTTTTGAAGGCAAGGATGGCGAATTTAAACTTTACGACGACAACGGAAACGATTATAATTACGAAAAAGGCGAGTATTCCATTATTAACCTCAAATACAACGATAAAGAAAAAATCTTGACCATTAGCCCTCGCAAAGGACAATACCACGGTATGCCACTCGTCCGGCGATTTGAAATAAAACTGATAACAAAAACCGGAAAGCAGAATATTATCCAAAATATAGAGTACTCGGGGGAGGCGTGCGAGTTGAAAATTACAAATAATGTGCCTTTTTGACTTTTTTGTATAGTTCGGAGGCAAAAACAAAATCGTTCAAATCTGCATTGTCGGCGAGAAAAATATCATCTTTTGTACCTTGCCACGCTTTTTCACCTTTATTAATGAAAATAATGCTTTCGCCAATTTCCATTACCGAATTCATATCGTGCGAATTGATAATGGTTGTGATGTCAAATTCTTGCGTAATTTCGTGAATAAGTTGGTCGATAACAAGTGCAGTTTGTGGGTCGAGACCGGAATTTGGCTCGTCGCAAAAAAGATATTTTGGCTGTAGCGAAATTGCACGTGCAATGGCTACCCGTTTCTGCATACCGCCACTAATTTCCGAGGGCGTCAACAAAAACGAAGGCTCTTCGAGTTTTACGCGATTGAGACAAAAGCGTGCGCGTTCTTCGATTTCGCCTTTCGTGTCGGTAGAAAACATTTCGAGCGGGTACATCACGTTTTCGAGCACTGTCATTGAGTCGAACAGTGCTGCGCCTTGAAATAACATTCCTACTTCGCGCCTCAGTAGTCGGATGTCTTTCATTCTCATATCCGGGAGGTTGCGTCCGTCGTATTCAATGCGCCCGCTATCGATGCGATGCAAACCGATGATGCTTTTCATTAACACAGTTTTGCCTGAGCCGCTTGC
>JAITXR010000056.1 GCA_031284665.1 Paludibacter sp. | reverse complement strand
TTACCCTCCGGTGGAACGCGATGAGGTATATGTTGAGATTTTTGAACAAGCAGAGAATTTCAAAAAGAATCGAACGGTGTGACTTTGTCTTTGGAAATAGGATTTATGCCCTGTCAAAAAATGTCGCAAAATGATTTTCTACAAGCACTTCAATATTTGCTCTAAATAATGGGCATCTACCAAGTCGAAGGTGTTTAAGTGTTGGCTGTCAATGTCTAACACGCCAATAATGGCATTGTTGACAAAAATGGGCACTACAATTTCCGATTTCGACAAACTGCTACACGCTATATGTCCGGCAAATTTATCCACATCGGGCACAATAATGGTACGCCTTTCTTTCCACGCCGTACCGCACACACCTCTACCACAAGCAATGCGCGTGCAAGCCACCGTTCCCTGAAACGGACCCAACACCAATTCGGTGTCTTTTACCAAATAAAAACCCACCCAAAGAAAGTCGAAAGCCATTTTTAGCACCGCCGAAATATTTGCCATATTGGCAATTAAATCAGCTTCGTCATTTGTCAATGCGCTTATTTGAGGCAAAATACTTTTGTAAATGTCTTCTTTCTCCGCATTTTGAGGAATAATAATATTTTCAGCCATATTGTTTTTTTTGACTTGAGATTAAATAGAAATTACAAACGCTTGACTCTCATTTGAAAGTCAAGCGTTTTTCAAGTACCCAGACTCGGGATCGAACCGAGATGGAAGTGAATCCACTGGTGTTTGAGACCAGCGCGTCTACCAATTCCGCCATCTGGGCAAATGGTTTTACGTTTTTGGTAAAACGGACTGCAAAGATAAAGTAATTTTATAATTTATACGCAAATTATTCGATAATTTTTATAAAAAATCATTGTTTTTTCGTTTTATATCAATTTTCTTTTTGTTAAGACCATTTTTTTTGTATTTTCGCAGATTGTTAATTTCATAACTTATGTGGAAAAATTTCTTTTACTTTCAGCGTGGGCAGCGTATTGCTATTGTGGCATTGCTGGCAGTTATTGTGATTGCGTGGGCGGCTGGCGAACTTTTGCCTTTGTGGTTGCAACCAAATAATGCTGCTCCCGACGATACTTTTATCGCTCAAGTTGCTGATTTTCACAGCAAATTGCTACGGCGCGACAGCGTCGAAGCCCTTGCGCGCCGTAATCGCTATAAATCGGATTATGAGCATTATCCAAAATACGAAAATTATACGGCAAGTCATTCACTCTTTGTTTTTGACCCAAATACTGCCGATTCGACTGATTTTGTTAGTCTTGGCTTGAAACCTTACATTGCATCAAATATCATTAAATTTCGCCGAAATGGTGGCGTTTTTCGAGATAACGACGGTTTTAAACGTATTTATGGCATTACGCCCGAAAAATTTGCGGAATTGCAGCCATATATTAATATACAAATTGCTGAAAATCAGGCAGAAAGTAAAATTAACAAATCACCAATCGAAAGTGAAAAAGCCGTGCCACAATATGTAAACCTTTCGGTTGAACTTAATATTGCCGACACGGCAGAACTGATGCAAATTAGCGGAATTGGTAGCACTTATGCTCGCCGAATTGTAGCATACAGGCAGAAGTTGGGTGGTTTTGCGCAAATTGAGCAATTGAGCGAAGTGTATGGAATGACTGCCGAAAATTTGGCGAAAATTACACCAAGTTTAACCGTCAACACTGCGTTGCTCAAACAGATAACGATAAATACGGCAACTGTGGATAAACTCAATGCCCATCCTTATATTAATTTTTACCAAGCAAAAGCAATTTACGAATTGCGCCGCCGCAAGATTAAATTAAAAAGTATAGATGATTTGCGTCATTTAGACGAAATGAAAGAAACTGATATTCAACGGATTGCGCCTTATTTTAGTTTTGAGTAATCAGGCAATTCTACCGTTTTGCTCGGCGCGAACTTCTATTTTCAGTGGATTTTGGGTTATTTCGCTGTACGTTTTACGATTTCGGATAATATCAATTGCCGCAAAACAAGCGTGGCGAAACGATTGTGGCGACGCCTCGTTTTTCCCTGCAATATCGTAAGCGGTGCCGTGGTCGGGCGAAGTGCGCACAAATGGCAATGCTGCTGTGAAATTTACGCCACTATCCATCGAAAGGGTTTTGAACGGAATAAGCCCCTGGTCGTGATACATCGCCAAAACTCCATCAAAACTGCTGAATTTCCCCGCTCCGAAAAATCCGTCGGCAGAATACGGTCCGGCGCACACAATTCCTTGCTCGATGGCTTGGTTTATTGCCGGAATAATTACGTTTTGTTCTTCGTGCCCAATTACGCCCTGATCGCCTGCGTGAGGATTGAGCGACAGCACAGCAATTCGTGGACTTACAATCATAAAATCGCGCTTGAGCGACTGATTGAAAACCTCAATTTTTTTAACTATCAAATCTTTTGTAAGCAATTTTGACACATTTTCAACAGGCACATGCGCCGTTACTACTGCAACACGCATCATATCGTTGATTAACAACATTAAAGCCGTTGATTGCGAGTCTGCTTTTTTCTGCAAATATTCGGTGTGTCCGGCAAAATTAAAATCGGCGGACTGAATGTTTTTTTTGTTGATAGGCGCAGTTACCAAAGCCGTTATCAGATTGGCTTTGAGGTCGGAAGTGGCGCGTTCGAGTGCCTCAAAAGCCGCTTTTCCCGCTTGCTCGCTTGATTGACCGGGCTCAATCAAAATATCATTTTTATTGCAGTTGATAATATTTATTTTACGATGAGCGGCTTCGGTGGCGTTGCTTATTTGATTAAAGTTAACCGCCTGTAAATCAAATAAATTTTTGTAATATGTAGCCGCTTTCAGTGAGCCGTAAATTATGGGCGTAAACATTTCGAGAATTTCGGCGTCGTCCAAAGTTTTGAGTATCACTTCCCAGCCAATTCCGTTAATGTCGCCTTGTGTTATGCCGATAGTTATTTTATTTTTTTCCATTGATAGATATGTTTTTTCGGTTTATTTTTGTTCGTTATTGAGTTGTTGTTGATTAGTATTTTGTAGTATTTTTGCTGAATGTACAATTGCTTCGAGTTGACGGAGCGGATTCCGTTTTGTCCGCGAAGGCGCAAAAACAAAAGCATCGATTGCCGTGGCGCGCTTGTTTTTTTTATCGAGCAATGTGCAACTGTAAAACGCTCCGCCCATTCCCATTGCTGTAATTTTCCAAAGTCCGCGCAATTCGGCGCAATTTTCGCCATTGAGATTTATTGTACTAAATTTTGGCTTCGGATTTTTTTCGCTAATCATATACGACCCGTCAATTTCGCCCCGGATATTGGCTTTTGTAATCGAATCGCGTTTTGCAATCACAAATTGTTCAGTAATTTCGGTCGAGTCGCCATATTGAAAAGAATATACCATAATATCTTGATGCACAGTTGCATCGTCGTTCATTAGCCAAATAAAATTTTGCCCTTTTGTAATTTTCGAAATAACTTTTGGCACATCGAGCCTGATTGAAAACATTTTTTCGATTTCGTTTACTGCGCTAATGTTCAGATTTACTGCGTTGTAGGCGATTTGACGATTTCGTTCTGCCGTTATAAAAAAATCGATAATTTGATTTTCGTGTTGCGTTATTATTTTGTTAAACTGTATTTCGTTTGGAGCCTCAATTTTTGCAACTGCCTGAGACTTAGCCCATACATTATGAATAAAAGATATTTCGGACACGGCGTATTTTTCCGAAATTTCAGCAATAATCACATTTCGCGATGGTTTCAGCATATCCGAAAATGCTGCCGGCTGGCATTGATACACGTCGAACATCGGCTCCGGCTGTGGCAAACCGTAAATTTCCTGTGTAAGGATTTGCTTTAGCATTGTGCCTTGCGGCGATTTCCATACTGAATCGGCGATTACCACTAACACTTCGTTTTGCGAGCCTGAAACCGAAGGCAATATTTTTTCACTATTGACACACGCCGACATTATTATTCCGGCAAGTACGGTCGATAAATATGTAAATTCGTTAGTCATTGATGATAAAATAATGTTTGTATTGCCTGCAAAGGTAATTATTTTGCGCTCAAAATGCGAAATTCGCCGATAAAATTGAGGCGTACTTAATTTATTATAAAAATTTCACTTCCTTAAAATAAAACTCGCGCTGTTCGCCCTCATTTGTTTCGAGCACAAGTTTGCCATCTGCCTTTACATCAAGAATTTTTGCCGAAAAAGTTTCGTTATCCGCTTGGAAAGGGAAAAATCCGTTTTTGCGATATAAATTATTGAAATACTGTTTTTTAATTTCTAACTTATTATTTGCCAAATATAATTTTTTTAGATTTTCAACAATGTTTTCGCAAATTTCCGTCAGCGAAAAATTTTTGCCTGTAATCATTTGTAGAGAAAGCGGATTTGGCAGATTTTTTGGGAAATCTATTTGATTGATATTCAAACCTATACCCGCAATCGATTGTTTGATTTTATTGCCATTCAAATCGTTTTCAATCAATATGCCGCAAATTTTCTTATCATTAAAATAAATATCGTTCGACCATTTTATAGTAAAACCATCCGCAAACTCGTCGAGAGTATTTTTTATTGCTAAACTTACGATTTGTGAAATTAGAAATTGTTCGCTTGCCGAGATATTTGCAGGTTTCAGTAAAATGCTGAATAACAGATTTTTACCTCGCTCCGATTCCCACATATTTCCCCGCTGCCCTTTTCCCGCATTTTGGAAATCGCTCTGCACAACAGTAAATTCGGGCAAATTCGTTTCGTTGAGCATCTGCCTTAAATAATCGTTTGTAGAGCCGGTTTGCGGAATAAAAAAATGATTAGTATTCATTAT
>JAITXR010000391.1 GCA_031284665.1 Paludibacter sp. | reverse complement strand
GTAAAGGTAAACGCCGAAAAATACGGCATTCCGGTCATAGAACTTGGGCGAGATGACAAAATTAATATTTCGTTCGACCAACTTTCGCACGAGGCACACAATTATGGTTATGCTGTGGTGCACTGCAATGCCGATTTTAGCGAATCGTCAATTTCGACCACTGAGTTTCTGCAAGGCTATACTACTGCGGATATTACTGATGTTTCGCTTTCGCAAACTACCACCGTATTATATACTCATTATCGATTTTCGTTGCCCAATGAGGATATGAATTTGACGCTTGCGGGAAATTATGCCGCTATTATTTACGAGGATAATAACAGAAATAAGCCGGTGGCTGTTGCCTGTTTTTCGATAGTCGAGCCAAAAGTGGATATTCAGGCAAAAGTGCGCGGAAATACTGATACTGAACTTAATGCGAGTAAACAGCAATTAGATTTTGAAATTTCGCCAAAAGGATACACTATCCGTGATGTAAATTCGGAACTGAAAGTGGTAGTGAGGCAAAATAATCGTTACGATAACGAAATAGTTAATCTTGCCCCAACTTATTTTTCAGTCAATAATTACAAATATATTAACAACAAAAATTTGATTTTTGAAGGTGGAAACGAATATCATCGTTTCGACATTTCATCGGTTTATACTGCTGCCACAGGAGTTGATTATGTTCGTTATCAAGACCAAAATTACGAAGTTTTTCTTTATCCAAACCGCATAAATCGTGCGGCTGTTTACAGTCACGATTTCGATGTTAACGGTCGCTATGTGATAAATCATCAAGAGGCGATGGACGACCCAAACACCGAAGGTGATTATTTACAAGTCCATTTTCGGCTTGATGTCGATTATCCTTTTGCCGATGGAAAAGTGTTTATCGGAGGCGATTGGAACTATAATCTGCTCGACGAGGCTGCGGAAATGCAATACAATTCAGCACTCAAAGCATATACAAAAACGCTGCTGCTGAAACAAGGCGGATACAACTACCAATATTGGCTGCTGGGCAATCGCCAACGAAAAGCGACCACCGCAGCGATAGATGGCAGTTATTGGCAAACCCGAAACGAATACACAATTTACGTATATCACCGCCCTTGGGGTGGACGGTACGATAAATTAGTGGGAATTAAAACGATAGAATGAAAATTGATTTATTCTATTTTTGTTAATCTAATTGCTAAATATGGTTTTTGTGGAAGTTTAATACTTCTGTTTTTTTCGTCAACAAAATTGTAATTATCTAATTTTTTCATTGTAAAAACCTCTTTTACAGGCGTAATAGTCATATTCCAAGTGTCGATAATTTCCGCCTTAAACGTCATTCCGTTTTGGAGGCGGTCGTCGGGTAATTTTACTTCCCACGATTTTTGAATTTTATCCTCAAAATAAAAAATGTAAAATTCGCCATATTTTCCAGCCAAATTGGTTACGAAATGCGGGTCAAGAGCATTCAGTCCGCCGTGTTGTTCGACAATTTTCCGCAAAAAAGCAATCCTCGCCGGACTTGTACCGCCTAATACTCCTCCACCCGAAATCCAGCCATCATCCGTAGGCATAGCGGCAGTAGTATGTCCGTGTGTGGCGTAAGCACCGCAAATATAAGCATTCCAAAAACGGCGGGTCATTTCCTCGCCCGAAAGTTGTCCCCAGCGGCTACGGATATTTCCTTCGTAATTTATTTCGTCGTGAATAACAGGCTTATCGTATTGGTCGTGAAGTAGTTGCGATACGCCCGGAACTTTTACCGCACCGTAAAATTGCAAACTGACATGCGTTACCCAAGGCTTTTTATAATCATAAATGCGGTCGGCATTATGGATTGAGCGCAAATGAGCATAAGGGTCGTATTTTTCAACTGTCTGAAACAGTACATCCCAGTCTTCGTCGGTCAAGTGGCGGATAAATGAATTTTCGTTTGCCAAACTCCACCAGATATTTCGATAAGCCGCAAAACGAGCCACTAAATATCTGATAAATTGAATGTTACATTCTTCTGTCATTGTGTCGAAACCCCATTTTCCTTTATCGTAAGGACGGAAAATTATTAAATCGGTTTCAATATTAAGGTCGAGCAATTTCGAAATATCTTTTTCCAATTGCTGAAAATATACGGGGTCGAAGCGCGAAAAATCCCATAAATTCGGCAATTTTCCATCGTAAGGGAAATGTGTCAAAGCATAATCGCCACTTTCGTAACTTTTGCGATATGGAGGCACAGCCAACATTCTGACCTTATTAAAAGGAGCATTTTTCAAACTTTCGATAGTTTGCTGTTTACGAAAATCAGGTTGAAACGCCCATTCGTAAATAGTAGTCCCAAAAGGAAAATACGGTGTACCATCCTGATACTGAAAATGATAAGAATTTTTTATGCCTACCTGTCCGTGATTGTCGGCTGTAGCGGGCGTACAAATAAAACTTCCTTCTTTGGCGTTTAATTCCGCAATATTGCTTATTGTTTTGTAAGTCCATTTTCCCTCATTGCAAGGCATAAAACGCAGGCGATAAGTTTCGTTGCCATCGTAAAAACCTTCGGGAGTAAAAATTTTATCTCCCTGAGTAAATTCTGCAAAAAATTTTACGCCCACAAATGGATTGGCAGATAAAGTGTTAACTTTAAAACTAATTTCATAAACTCCCCAACATTCGACTGTTTGCTGCGAAAATAGAGTTGAAAATGTTAATAAAAATAAAAGTGTGATTGTGTTTTTCATAAGTAATTCAATATAAATTTTTCGCAAATATAAAAAAAATAATAAACTTGTTGCCATTTTGAAAAATTTTTCGCATATTTGCGATTATGTAAAATCAAAAAAATTATTATGGAAACAGACATTCGAACTCTAAAACCACAAGCATTGTGGAATTATTTTTATGGACTAACGCAAGTACCTCGCCCTTCGGGGAAAAAAGAACCAATTGCTACTCATATCGCCAATATTGGTAAATCGCTCGGGCTCGAAACCCTGCGCGACGAAATCGGTAATGTGTTGATTCGCAAGCCCGCTACTGCCGGTTTAGAAAATCGCAAGGCAGTAATTTTGCAAGCCCACATGGACATGGTGCCACAGGCAAACAGCAATATTAATCATAATTTTGAGACCGACACCATCAAAGCCCGCATCGACGGCGAATGGGTTACGGCTACCGACACTACTCTTGGCGCAGATAATGGCATTGGCGTGGCAGCGGCTCTGGCTGTGCTGGCGGCTAATGACATTCCCCATCCCGCGCTCGAAGTTTTTATTACCGTTGACGAAGAAACGGGTATGTTCGGGGCTTTTGGGCTGCAACCAAACTTTCTGAAAGGTGATATCCTTATTAATATGGATTCTGAGGACGAAGGTGAACTCTATGTTGGCTGTGCCGGTGGTTTGGATGCCAATATTGAATTTGACTACAAACAAGTGCCTGTGCCTGAGGGAGATGTGGCGCTCAAAATAACACTTACAGGACTTAAAGGCGGGCATTCGGGAGTGGATATTCATTTGCAACGTGCTAATGCTAATAAATTGATATTCAGATTTTTGAAAACTGCAATTGCTGAATATGAGGCACGTTTAGCAAGCATCGAAGGTGGAAATTTGCGCAATGCCATTCCGCGCGAAGCAACAGCCGTAATTACTGTGCCGGAAGACGCTGTGGACGATGTTTTGGAATTTGTGAACAGCACAACTAAACTTTTCAGAACAGAATTTGCCGGCGTTGACGACGATATTAGTTTGACTGTGGAACAAGTGGCTTTGCCCGCAGGATTGCTTCCCGAAGAAATTCAAGATGATTTGATAAATGCTGTAACTATTTGTTATAATGGCGTTTATCGCTTTATTCCTGAATTACCCTCTGTTGTCGAAACCTCAAATAATTTGGCAATTATTAAATCGGATGGCGAAAAAATAGAAGTCAAATGCTTGTTACGCTCGTCGGTCGAAAGCCGTAAGGAAGAACTTGCATCAATGATAGAAAGTGCATTTTTACTTGCCGGAGCAAAGGTTAGTTTTTCGGGTGCTTATCCGGGTTGGAAACCAAATCTTGACTCTCCAATTTTGAAAAAAATGCAGGAAATATATAATTCAAAATTTGGCAAAGACCCAAAAATAATGATAATTCACGCCGGTTTAGAATGTGGAATACTTGGTACGCACTATCCCGCAATGGATATGATTTCATTTGGTCCCACGATTCGATATCCGCACTCGCCAGCCGAAAAAGTGAATATCAAAACGGTAGAAATGTTCTGGGATTTTCTGAAAGAAACGTTGAAAAATATTCCCGAATAAAATTACGAATTATGTAAGCAATTTAACTGCAAAAAGGCTGCCCCAAAAAGCATACAGATGACGCAGATTTAATAGATAAAACGCAGATTATTAATGTATTAATAATCTGCGTTTTATTTAATTAGTTTATTTTCTTTATCTGCAAAAATCTATATTATCTGCGTGCTTTCGTAATCCCTACAGCCATCTTACGTAGCAGAAGTCCTGACGGTGTGGCAAAAGTTCGTTTTTGGGGAACAGGCGGAAAGCATATTTGAAACTTCCGGCGCGGTTGAGTTGATAGTCGAAGTGGAA
>JAITXR010000364.1 GCA_031284665.1 Paludibacter sp. | reverse complement strand
ATATATTGTTTTTGTGGTCGATAGTTGATGTAGAATCTTTAAGTATTTTGTTAATAGGAGTTTGACTTGTATTTATATTTTCAATTTTTAGAATATTGGCAGCAGGAAACTGAAACCGTTGTCCACCGGAAGTTTGCAGCACTAAAAAATCGGCATTTTGCAGTAAAATTTCGCCCGTGTATTTTTCGCCGGTGCGCAGTGTTACAGCCTGTTGCGCAAATATAGTGGAGAATGACATTAAAAATATGATAAGGATAAAATTTTTCATCGTTTTATTTTAGGTAAGTGTTATAATAATTTCCGAAAAAGCATTTAGAAATTTATCTGCTTCAGTTTGCGAAAGGCAAAGCGGTGGCAACAAACGAATAGTATTGCTACCACTTGCACCCGTAAATATATGCTTATCAAAGAGTAAGCGATTGCGAATGTCTTTAATCGGAAAATCAAATTCAATACCAATCATAAGCCCGCGCCCGCGCACTTCTTTTATTGTTGGCAAAGATTTTAATTGATTAAGTAAATAATTTCCAACATTTTTTGCATTTTCGACTAAATTTTCGCTCTCAATCACGTCCAAAACTGCACTCGATGCAGCGCACGCCAAATGATTTCCTCCAAAAGTAGTACCCAACATTCCGTAAGCAGGCTGAAAATCAGGACTTATTAGCACTGCACCCACCGGAAAACCGTTTCCCATTCCTTTTGCCACTGTGATAATATCGGGGCGAATGTTGGCATATTGATGGGCAAAAAACTTACCGCTGCGCCCGTAGCCACATTGTATTTCGTCGAGTATGAGCACAGTTTTTGTGTCGTTACATTCTTTTTGCAAAGCGATAAGAAAGTCATTTTCAGGGATTTGTACTCCGCCAACTCCTTGTATTCCTTCTATAATCACAGCCGCCACATCGCAGTTTTTCAGCGCACGATGCACATTTTCGATATTGTTAAAAGGCAGAAATTCAACCTCAAAACCTTCGTTAAGCGGTGCTACAATTTTTTTATTGTCGGTAACTCTGACAGCCGCCGCAGTCCGACCATGAAAACTGCGTGTAAAAGCCACAACTTTGCGGCGCGCAGTATGAAATGAGGCAAGTTTAAGAGCATTTTCGTTTGCCTCAGCACCTGAATTTACCAAAAACAGCGAGTAGTCGTCGTAACCCGAAATTTTTCCAAGTTTTACGGCAACTTCGTTTTGCAGCGAATTTTGCACTGAATTTGAATAAAAGCCCAGACACTCAGCCTGTTGCGTTAGTTTTTTTAGATAATGCGGATGCGAATGTCCGATAGAAATTACGGCATGACCACCATAAAAATCAAGGTATTCGTTGCCCTTATTGTCGTATATCAGGCAATTTTTCCCTTTCACAATTTCCACATCAAAGAGCGGATAAACATCAAATAATTTCATAGTTATAATAGATTACAAATTAATTTTGCCCTGACGCTAATATGGTTTTTTTTTTGAAAACATCATAACTTTATGTTACTCGAAGTTTTAATTAATTAAAAAACCTTGTTAGAGTTAATAGAATTTTTTTATTCTACTTAATTTGTTACAAAAATAAGAAAAAAAAGAATGACCACAAAAAAGTGTTCATTAATATAGTGCAAGATACAAATTTTCTCCCTTTTCCCCAAACAAATCGGACTAAAAAATAATTTATTATAACCAACGGAAAATAAATGTATTACAGCAATCATTTATGCATATATTGTTTGAGCGCATTATTGCTGCACTACAAGGACTGTCAAAAAAAGACAATCCTTCGTGCTACGGTAGGCCAAATTTATCCCTGACAAGTTGCTCCCTAGCAGAACTACATTGTGATTTGACAATACAAAAGGTAAAACAAAAATTAAAATCCTATTCTTTTTCGCTCTTCCTTAATACCTTCCATTTCATTTTTGATTTGTTGGAATCTTTTGAGAATATCAAGCGAAATAGTCGGTTTCTGATTTACAATTATAAATTCCAATGTTGCCATTGAAATGCGTTTCGTTTTTTCGCGAATTACTTTTCGCGACGCTTCATCGGCGAGCAGTTTGATGTCGCCTGACACATAATTTTCGGTTAATTGCGCCAATTTTTCGTAGTCAATTCCGAAATCAATAGGGCGGTCTTTGAGATACAACTCAAACATTGCTCGCCGTGCCTCAAAATCCGGCGGCGGAATATAGAAATGTTTTTCCAACCTTCCGGCACGAAGAATTGCCTTGTCAATTAATTGCGGCTTGTTGGTTGAGCCAACGACAAACACGCCGCTGTCGCCGATATTGTCGAGTTGCGACAGAAATTCGTTGACTTCTCCACTTTGTCCGTTCACGTTCGTGTTTTCACGGTCTGGAACCATTGCATCCAACTCATCAAAATAGAGTATTGTAGGAGCTTTTTCTCTTGCATCGTTAAATAATTTTCCGATTTTTTCCTGCGAGCCATGTACATAAATACTCGCCAAATCAGAAGCAATGACTTTGATAAAATTATAACCCGCTTCTTCGGCAAAACGTTCAGCAAAAAAGGTTTTGCCACAACCCGGAGGACCATATAATAACATCCCGTTGGGGAGTCCCAAATTGTGCAAGCGGTATTCTTCGGGGTGTTGAATGACGTTTATTACATCGGTTTGCAACATTTCTTTCAAATCATTCATTCCTGCTATGGCGGCAAAACCACTGCCTTGTTTCTTTTTTGCAGGCGGTTTTGGTAGAGACAGGGCATGCCCTGTCTCTACAATAGCGGATTCAATGGAAATTTCACCATTTAATGCCTGCAAAAATTCTGTTGCCGATTGAAAACGTTTTTCCGTATTGTGTTGCAATGTTTTTTGTAAAATATTCAAAATAGATTTGTCAAAATCAACAATTCTGTCCGCAACATTCGGAAAAGTCAACGGTTTTTCTCGTTGTTCTAATATCTTTTCGATTAAGTTTACATTCGAAACTGTGGTTTCGTAATTCGTAATTGAAATGTTCCAAGGCAACATCCCAAACAGCATTTGATACAGCACAATGCCAACCGAAAATAAATCTGATTGCGGCGAAAATGCGCCTGCCGTAATACATTCCGAAGCCGCATAATGCAAGTTTATGCCCTCTTTATTGTAAGTTTTTGACGATTGGTTAAATAAACGAGCATAACCAAAATCAATGATTTTCACTTTTGGCACATCATTCGACAAGTCGAGCATTATGTTTTGAGACGTGATTTCATTGTGAATAATCGGCGTGGGCAAATTATGCAAATATGAAAGTCCGTTTAGTACGCCCGACAAAATCTGTTTAATATCGTAAATAGTGGAAATTGGCTCGCGCAAAATCCGTTCCGCCAATGTTTCGCCCGCAATAAAACCCAACGCCAAATAAACATACTTTTTGCCTTCCACCAAAACTTCTCCACTGTCTTGATACGACACTATATTTGCGTGCTTTATTTTTTTCAAAAATTCAATCTCGAGCAAATTATTATTCGTGTCAAAAGACGAATAATGCACTTGCGCCACATTAAACAATTTCAGAAAGTAAAGTTTGCCGTCTGTACCTTTTACGCGGTAAGTTTCGGCGTTATGCCATTTTTTGATAAAAAGCATAACACTATATTTGCCGTCAATAAGTGTGTTTTTTTGTAAGGTGCTTTGTGTCATTTTTTTTAGTTTTAATTGGTATAATACTTTATTCCGATTAACTCAACTGCAAAATGCGGGAATCAATATGTTAAAATTATATTGGTATGTTTAATGTTTTGCAGATACGAAATAAGCAAATTAATATGACAATGCCGCTTATAATCATCATCCATTTTCCATATTTACGTGTTTGTTCATCATAAGCATAGACATTTTCTCCTTCAGACGTTTTTCTTTTTGAGAAATAGTAAATATATCCTCCAGCTAACGAATATAGTCCACCAAATAACGCCATAACAAAGCAAATAGTCATCCATATTGGATTCCCTTTCTCGCCCAATCTCAATTTCTCATCACTAATCTCATTTGCTTCATTTTTGACATTTATTAAAGGTTCAATTGGTATATTTCTATTCTTTAATTCTTTTTGTACTAAGATTAAAAAATCTTCTTGATAG
>JAITXR010000360.1 GCA_031284665.1 Paludibacter sp. | reverse complement strand
TCCAATATTTGTTGAATCGACTGCAAATCAAGTTCAATATCCGAACTGCTGCCCGATTCAACGTTGGATGTGCGTGTCGAAATAAGTCCTTCCTGCTCCTTAATTTGAGCAATATTTTGTTCAATTTTGTTCATCGATGCAAAATACGAATCCACCTCATCCTGCATACGATGTTTTTCTAACATTAAAGAATCGTTTTGACTTTTCAAAGCGTCAAATTCCGATTTTTTGGGACCGCAAGAATAAATTAATGCAATCAGGCTGAATAATAATACAAGTTTTTTCATTATCGTTATTTTTTAAATGATTGTTTATTTTGAGATGTTAGACATTTAGATTGTTAGATTGTTAGACGATTAGACAAATAGAATATAGATAAAAGAGTATAGACATCAAACTGCTCAAACCTCTCAAACTATTCAAACTTTCAAACGTCTTTCCCTCCCACTACCAATACTATTTCGCCTTTTGGCTGACGTTCGGTAAAATGGATTTTGAGTTCAGCAAGGCTTCCTCTTACTGTTTCTTCGTGAATTTTAGATATTTCGCGCGACACGCTTGCTTTGCGTTCTTCGCCAAATATCTGTGCAAGTTGCTCCAAAGTTTTTACAAGTCGATATGGTGATTCGTAAAAAATCATTGTTCGCTGTTCGTCGGCAAGGCGATTAATTTTTGTTTGTCTGCCTTTTTTTTGAGGTAAAAATCCTTCGAAACAAAAACGCTCGCAAGGCAAACCCGAATTCACTAATGCCGGTACAAATGCCGTTGCTCCGGGTAAGCATTCAACTTCAATATCGTTTTCAACACAGGCTCTGACGAGCAAAAAACCCGGGTCGGAAATTGCCGGTGTTCCCGCGTCCGAAATCAATACGATGCGTTGTCCGGCTTTCAGCAAATCAACAATCGACTCTATTTGTCTGTGTTCGTTAAACTTATGATGCGACCGTAATGGCGCCGCAATTCCAAAATGTTTTAACAGCACTCCGCTTGTGCGCGTATCTTCGGCTAATATCAAATCTGCTTGCTTTAATTCCGATATTGCTCGCAGTGTAATATCTTCCAAATTGCCAATGGGCGTAGGGACAAGCGTTAGTTTCATTTTTTATCCGGCATAGCCTTTTATTATTCCGCGTGTTGAATTTCGGATAAACGACAAAATAATATCGCCTTCGGGTGTTTGTGGCAATTCTTGTTCGATTACGGATAATGCCTGCGAAACATTGCAATTCGACTGATAAACAATGCGATACACATTGTGAATAGCATTGATTTGGTCTTCGCTATATCCGCGTCGTCTTAATCCTATTGAGTTTATTCCTGCATACGAAAGCGGTTCGTGCCCGGCGGTTACGAATGGCGGAACGTCTTTTGTAACGCGCGAGCCACCTTGAATCATCACGTGTGAGCCAATGCGCGTAAATTGATGCACAAGCACTCCGCCACTGAGGATTGCATAATCGTCGATTTCCACTTCGCCGGCGAGTTGCGTAACATTCGACATTATCACATTATTGCCAACAATACAGTCGTGAGCCACGTGGCAATACGCCATTATCAGGCAGTTATCGCCTATTGTGGTTTTTCCTTTGGCTGATGTGCCGCGATGTACGGTAACATATTCGCGTAATGTGGTGTTGTTGCCAATTACAACAAAAGTTTCTTCGCCTTTGTATTTCAAATCTTGTGGAATAGCGCCTACTACTGCGCCCGGGAAAATGCGACAATTTTCGCCTATCCGCACTCCTTCGTATATTGTTACGTTTGAGCCAATGGTCGTCCCTTTACCTATTTCGACGTTGCGGGCGATAGTGCTAAAAGCTCCTATTTCAACATTTTGAGCAATTTTTGCTTCGGGATGTATCTGAACTAACTGCTGATTCATATAGTGTTATTTGTTTTTTACAATTTGAGCGGTAAATTCGGCTTCGCAAACTAATTTGTTGCCTACAAAGGCAAGACCTCGCATCGAGGCTATACCGCGTTTTATTTCTGTTGTAAGTTCTACTTTAAATATTAATGTGTCGCCGGGGACTACCTTTTGACGAAATTTTACATTATCAATTTTCAAAAAATATGTTGAATACAGATTTGGCTCGTCTAACTGACTGAGTACCAGCAATCCTCCCGATTGAGCGAGAGATTCAACTATTAATACTCCGGGCATTACAGGCTCGTCGGGAAAATGTCCGGTAAAAAACAATTCATTGCCGCTTACATTTTTGACGGCAGCAATCCAGCGAGAGTGGATTTCGATAACTTTATCGACAAGTAAAAACGGATAACGATGTGGCAACATTTTGCGAATGTCGTTTATGTTGAGCAATGGCTGCTGCGTGGGGTCGTAAACCGGTGCTTGCGATTCGAGCCGTTTTATTTCGTGGCGGATAACTTTTGCCGTTTCGGTATTTATGTGATGCCCAGGGTAATAGGCTATAACTTTTCCTTGTAAAGGTTTGCCTATCAGGGCAATATCGCCAATTACATCAAGTAATTTATGGCGAGCAGGCTCGTTGTTGTGTTTTAATCCGCAAATATATCCGAGTTCGGCGG
>JAITXR010000354.1 GCA_031284665.1 Paludibacter sp. | reverse complement strand
TTTTGTGCTGTTGCAATTAACGATATAAACGCAATCAATAAGGCTGTTAATTTGGTTTTCATAATTTGTTATTTTTTGAATTTGTTTCGCAAATATAAATAGAAAGTTTAATAAAACTTCTTTCGGTGAAGTTTTTTTTTTAATTTTGTAGCGATTTTTCAAACAAAACTTCTAAAATGATTTTCGATACTACTAAAATAAGAAACGATTTCCCAATACTTGCCGACAAAGTGTATGGCAAGCCGCTTGTGTATTTCGATAATGCCGCCACAACTCAAAAACCGCGTTGTGTGGTGGCGAAAATCGAAGAATTGTATTTTCACGGCAACGCAAATATTCATCGCGGTGTACATTATTTGAGCCAAAAAGCCACAGAGGCGCACGAAAATGCTCGGCAAACAGTTGCAAATTTTATTGGCGCGGCGGCGAGCAGCGAAATAATTTTTACGCGCGGTGCTACCGAAGCCATTAATCTGGTGGCAAGTTCGTGGGGCGAAAAATTTTGCTCGGCGGGCGACGAAATTATTGTTAGCGCAATGGAGCATCATTCCAATATTGTGCCTTGGCAAATGCTTTGCGAACGTAAAAACCTGAAACTCCGCGTAATACCTATAAATCACGATGGCGAATTGCTGTTGGATGAATACGAAAATTTAATCAACGAAAAGACTCGACTTGTGGCATTGGCGCATATTTCAAATGTGTTGGGGACAATAAATCCGGTGAAAAAAATTATCGAAATTGCGCACAAACACAATATTCCCGTTTTGCTCGATGGAGCGCAGGCTGTTCCGCATATTAAGGTGAATGTCAGCGAATTGGATGTAGATTTTTACGTTTTTTCAGGTCATAAAATTTACGCACCAACAGGAATTGGAGTGCTTTACGGCAAAACAAATTTACTCGACCAAATGCCTCCATATCAAGGCGGTGGCGAAATGATTCAAAATGTTTCGTTCGAGAAAACAACTTATAATTCGCTGCCCTTTAAGTTTGAAGCCGGTACACCCGATTATGTCGGCTCTGTGGCATTGGCTACAGCGTTAGATTATGTTCAAAGCATTGGTTTAGAAGGCATTGCAACTTGCGAAACTGAACTTATGCGATACGCTACAAAGCGAATTTTGGAAATTCCGGAAGTAACGATTTTTGGCACTTCGGCAGCGAAATCGGCGGTTTTGTCGTTCAATGTTGGCAAAATTCATCCTTACGACATCGGCGTTTTGCTCGACCATCAGGGCATTGCCGTGCGCACAGGGCATCATTGCGCTCAACCGTTAATGGATTTTTTGAAAGTTCCGGGAACTATTCGTGCATCTTTTGCGTTTTACAATACATTTGACGAAATTGATACGTTTATTAATGCACTTAAAAAAGCCGTAGCGATGTTGTTGTGAAATTATTTTGTAATTTTGCAGTATGAAAAACGAGAGAGAAATATTAAGCAAAAAATTAATCCGTCAAAACAGTTTTTGGTCGTACGATGTGCAGCCAAGTGCAGTTGTGCCTGACGATATGTTAATAGAAAAAACTTTGCTGTATTTGGATTTGAGCGATATTGATTTGCTGTTCAAAATGTTTTCGTATGCAAAAATTAAGCAAGTTTGGCGGGAGCGTTTGGCAATTCAAGGGGATTATTATAGGCGAATAAATCGTTTTTTAGCGTGGAAATATTTTGATGTAAAAGATCCGGACAAATATCTGAAAACTATTGAAACTAAACATATTAACAAATTATTATGCAATGCTTAGCGATTGCTCTCATTTTTCTATTGATAAGAAATTCAATGAATTACAACCCAAATATTTGATTTCACCAAAAGAAATTGAATTATTTATTAAACAATGTATTGCCGAAAATTATTAATATATAATTACCAACTTTTCAAACTATAAAATAGAGCAAGGAGCAAAGAACAAAGACAAAACTACTAATTAGGTTAACTATTCAAACTGCTCAAACCATTCAAACTGCTCAAACTGCTCAAACTATTCAAACTGCTCAAACTTTAAAACAATGACTATAAACGAAATACAAGATAAAATTATAGACGAATTTGCCCAATTTGACGATTGGATGGATAGATATTCGCTGTTGATTGATTACGGAAATGAACTTGCAACCCTCGACGAGCGTTATAAAAAGCCCGAAAATTTGATTGAAGGTTGTCAAAGCCGAGTGTGGCTAAATGCCGACGTGCAGGATGGTTTGGTGGTTTACAGTGGCGAAAGCGATGCGGTTTTAGTAAAAGGCATTGTGTCGCTGTTAATCACAGTGTTAAGTAAGCATACGGCGCAGGAAATTATCGATGCGGACATTTATTTTATAGACGCTATCGGGTTAAAAGAGCATTTGTCGCCCACGCGGTCGAATGGCTTAGTGGCAATGCTTAAACAAATGAAAATCTATGCCATCGCTTTGAATGTTAAAAATACTTCAAAGTAAATTTCTCTCCATCAAAACTGCCATACGAAAACCGTTTGATAAAATCGCCAAGTAAAACAATATGTTTTTGTTCGTCGAGTTGGAAATCGAGGTCAACGTGGCGATGTCCAAATATAAAGAATTGAATTTCAGGATTTTTGCGAGCAAGTTCTTTGGCAAAAATTATTTGTTTTTCGTTTTCTTCGCCCTGAAAAATTTCTGAAGCCAAGTGTTTAATGCGGTTATTTTTCGACCACGCATAACCTGCTTTTTGTCCCCAACTGCAAGGCAAAGCGGCAAAAATACCTTGTGCTGTGGGGTTATGAAAAATTTTGCGAAGAAGCCCGAATTTTTTAGTTGCCGAATAAATTTCATCGCCGTGAGCAAGATAAAAAATCTTATCGTTGAGGGTAACAATCTGTGGTTTGCGATAAACTTTAAGCCCGATTTCCGACTCCAAATAACCGAAAGTCCAAATATCGTGATTTCCTGTAAAAAAATTAATTTCGATACCGCTGTCAACCAATTCTGCCATTTTTCCAAAAAAACGCACAAAACCTTTTGGCACAACAGTACTGTATTCAAACCAAAAATCGAACATATCACCAAGCATATAAATACTTGATGCATCGGCTTTTACCATATCAAGCCAGTCAACGAGCCGCTTTTCGTGTTTTGCCGGCTCAGCCATCATTCGGCAGCCCAAATGAGCATCGGAAATAAAGTAAATCATAAGAATCCAAGTTCAAGTTTTGCTTCGTCGCTTAACATATCCTTATCCCACGGAGGGTCGAATACAAGATTGATATTCACCGTTTTAACCTCGTCAATGCTTTCGAGTTTTTGGCGCACATCTTCCATAATATAGTCGGCAGCGGGACAATTTGGCGCAGTAAGTGTCATATCCACAGTCAGATTTCCATCGTCGGCATAGTCAATATTGTAAATCAATCCCAAATCAAAAATATTGACAGGAATTTCGGGGTCGTAAACAGTTTTTAACATTCGGACAATTTTCTCTTCAACTTGTAATATGCTACTGTTTTCAGAAGTATTTTTGTTCATAATATTTTTTCAAATTTATAATTCTAACAAGATATACAACTCTAACAGGGTTTTAAACCCTGTTAGAGTTAATTTATTGAGCATCAGCAATTATTTGTTTTTACCTTCTTCCTTTTTAACGGTTTCTGCCTGTTCTTCTAACTGTTTCTTGGTGTTATTTTCGCCAAGATATTTTGGTAAATCCATTCCCGCCTGATTAAATAAATCGTTGAGCGGTGGAACGGATTTCATCAAACCGGCAAGAAAATTGGCAGTGGAAGTTGTGCCGTCTGCGCCATTGTTGCCATCCCAAACTGTGATTTTGTCGATTTTAATATTCTTAATCGCTTCAACTTGCGTTTTAACAAGTTCGGGTAATTTTTCGATAAGTAACAGTTGATAAGCACTTTGTGCATTACCGGCGGCTTTCACCATTTTTTCGTAACCGAGTGCTTGTTTGGTCAAAATCTCGAAATAGCCACGCGCTTCGGCATCCATTTTCGCAAAAATAGCATCGGCTTCACCTTTTGCGTTTTCACGAATTTTTTCGGCTTGGGCTTGCGCCTCGATAATTCGACGTTGCTTTTCAATTTCTTCCTGCACAATAATATTTGCCTGCTGCGTTGCACGTTCGCGTTCGGCACGGGCGGCTTCGGCTTTTTGCTCTGCCACATACGATTCTTGCAAGGCTTTTGCCTGCTGTACTTTTTCGGCTGTAATCGCAATTTTCATTGCCTCAGCCTCTTTTTCGCGGCGAGCAGCATCGGAATTTGCAATGTCGATTTTGGCACTGTTTTCACCCTGAACAGCAGTTGCATTTGCCTGCGAAGTTTTGATACGAGTGTCGCGATTGGCTTCGGCAGCACCGATTTCACCAATTTTTTCCTGCTCTGCAACTGAAACTTTTGCCTCGTTTATTGCTTTTGCGGCTGCCTCTTTTCCGAGTGCCTCAATGTAACCGCTCTCGTCTTTGATGTCGGTAACATTCACATTTATAAGTTTTAAGCCTATTTTTTTGAGTTCCTGCTCTACGTTTTTCGATACATTTTCGAGAAAACGGTCGCGGTCGGAGTTAATTTCTTCGATGCTCATTGTGGCAATCACCAGACGTAATTGACCGAAAAGAATATCGCGGGCAAGTTCCTGAATATGCTCGGAAGTCAAGCCCAAAAGACGTTCGGCGGCATTGCCCATCGAATCGGATTCGGTGGAGATACCAACCGTAAATTTTGACGGCACATCGACGCGAATGTTTTGCTTGCTCAAAGCATTTGTGAGGTTTGCCTCAATTGAAATCGGAGTGAGCGAAAGAAACGCATAATCCTGAATTACAGGCCAAATAAATGCACCACCGCCGTGAATACATCTTGCGGAACCACCGCCTGTTCTGCCATATACAACAAGAATTTTGTCCGAAGGACAGCGTTTGTAGCGTTTTATCAACGCAATAACCAAGATAAAACCGACTATTACGGTAATAACGATAAGAGTGAAAGGATTCATAATAAATTAGTATTTAGAGAGTTAATATAATATTTTTTGAAAATAAATAGACAATAGATTACAGACAATTTGACATAGATAAAATTTTCTTTTTTATTTATCTTCCAATTTGTGTGCTTAAATCACATTTTTAGGTTCCAAAAAGTGTAGAGATATGACACTTTTCGGAACTTAATGAATTTTTTAAATGCAAAACACCGCATACAACGGCACGGACTTTATATTGTTTTCAAAGCCAAAATTTTTGGCAGAAACGCGAATGGAATAATCGGGCTTGTATTTTCCGACATAAAGATTCAAACTGCGAGAACGATTATGTTCGGACGATTTTACTTCCACCGGAATAATTTTCCCGTTTTTATCCTGAAAAACAAAATCAACTTCCGCCTTACCTTCCGACTCCCAATAATGTGGCTCGTAGCCGTTGTTAGTCATCGCCGAAAAAACGTAATTTTCTGCCAATGCGCCTTTTATGTTTTCAAAACCAGAAAAGTCGCTTAACAAAACATTGGACGGAAGTGCGTACCTTGCTGCCAAAAGTCCAATATCCGAAAGATAAATCTTAAAAGAATTGTGCTGAGCAAACAATTCCAACGGAAACTTTCCTTCGGTAA